>JBDRWA010000001.1:0-45910 GCA_039802145.1 Caldifarciminota bacterium
TAATTAATCCAACTGACAATGAATTAATTTTTAATAAAATTTAAATAAAGGATGCAAAATGCTTTTATGTGTAGTTCTATTCTTTACCTCAGCTGTTATGAGTTCTGAATTAAGAATGCAACTGGAGAATCTACAAGATAAAGAAATAATCACGGTGATTGTTTTGATGAATGCTGAATATCCTTTTGACGCAGTGGAGAATTTTCCTATAAAAGAGAAGGCACAAATTTTTAGAGAAATTGCACGCGGGAGTCAACAAACTCTCGTTAATTTTCTTAAGCAATTTCCAGAAGGGGTCAACGAGATAAAACAATACTGGGTCTTCAACGGTATGCATATCACTGCAACAAAGAAAGTGATAGAGCACCTTGTCAACAGGGATGATGTGAAATATATACTACACAATGGGATAATTGAACTTCCGAACGAAGGAAAAAATTCAGATATAAGGACAACCGAATGGAATATCAAGAAGATTATGGCTGATTCCTGCTGGAATGCAGGTTATACTGGGGAAAATGTATTAATTGGTATTCTTGATACGGGATGTGATTTTACGCATCCTGCTTTATCTGGCAAATGGAGTGGATACTGGCGGGATTGTGTAAACGGTCAGACACAGCCCTATGATGATAATGGTCATGGCATATTTATGAGTGGTATTATCTGCGGCGGTGATGGATTTGGACCATTTGTTGATGATATTGGTGTAGCACCCGGGTCAAAATTAGTTGTTGCAAAGGTTTTTAATTCCCAGGGTGCGGGGCAATATACCTGGATAGATGAAGGAATGCAATGGATCGCAGATTTGAAGGTTGATTCAGGTGTTGATATTCGTGCTGTTTCTAATTCGTGGGGTAGTAATACATACGAACTTCACTTCTGGAATATCTGTCTTACCTGGAAATCAATCGGTATTTTAGGAATATGGTCAATTGGTTCAAGTGGACCAGGACAGGGAACCTGTACTGCACCAGGAAACTATCCTCTTGTCTTGGGCTGTGGGGCAACTGATTCATTTGATAATATTGCTTCATTTTCATCTCGTGGTCCTGCACCAGACCAGCCACCCTGGAATGATACAATCTACTGGCTTAGAAGAGACTGGAATTTGACCAAACCGGACATTGTTGCACCAGGGGTCAGTATTAGATCGAGTTCTAGTAATGGTGGGTACATGACAATGAGTGGAACATCTTTGGCAAATTCTCATGTTGCAGGTGGTGTTGCAATATTATGCCAGGCAAATCCCAACCTTACTGTAACGCAATTATACAATCTTTTTCTTAACAATGCCGATTCAATTTATTATGGTGGTTATCCTAATAATACCTATGGCTGGGGAAGACTGAATCTCTGGCAGACGCTTCAATCAGTACCGGGGATAAAGGAGAATAATAAATTCAAAGTTGTAGAAAATATAATAATTATGCCAAATCCATTCAGCGGGCAATTGAAATTAACCAACCTGCCTGATGGTTGTAATATCTCTTTATATAATGCGATTGGCAGAAAGGTTTATATTTGCATAAGTGATAAGGGAACAATAGTTATTGCTTTGCCAGTTTCTATAAGAAATGGTGTTTATTTTCTTGAAGTTAAAACAAAATCAGACCTGATTGTACGGAAGGTTACGCTATTGAGATAAAATTATAAAAACTAAATTGCTACCGGGTTTAAAAAGGTCTGGAATTCAACCAATCTTCCTTCCGGGTCTTTAAGGAAAAAGTGATAAATATTGTATTTTTCATTCACCAGTGGTTCGGCTAAAGCCTCAAGCCTGAATTTTTTATACATATTATAGACCTGGTCGGTATTTTCATAAAAGAATGTAATGATTCCCTGATTATCTAATTCCTCACGCTGGCAGAAACCAAGCAGTAGATTACCATGTTTAAGAATCACACAGTCTGCCTGCTCCAGCCAGACATCCATTCCGACCCTTTTTGTATAAAAATCCTTTATCTTGTTTATATCCCTTGTTTTAAAGAAAATAATACCCGACATATTTGAACCCCTGAACTCCTATCATTATATTTAAAAAATCATAAAAATCAATACTGAATTATTGAGATTGCAGAAATAATCTTATCTCCATATTTTCAGGATTTATCTCCAGTGCCTTTCTAAATTTCTGTATCAATCCCTGTCTATCCCTTCTGTTTTGATAAATCAGTCCTTCAATAAAATATTGCTGACCTTGCAGATATCGCTTTAACTTTTCTGAATCTTCTATACCAGATATAATTTTACTAACATCTACTCTGTGTTCAATTATTGAATTTATATTTAACTCCCAGTTTTTATTTCTCAAACTCAAGGGTGTGAAGAATTCAAGAATTGGCCGGTTATCAGTATTTATCTGTGCTCCAGTGCTGAATCTCTTTATTGCCTCTTTATCCAGAAGACAGGAGACGGCAAGGAGATAAGGGTCTTTGAGCATTTCTTCTTTTATATTTTTCAATGACTCAAAATCTATCTTTTGTGTCTGATTTGTTCCCACTAATATACCGTGAGAATAACCGAGCCAGATTGAAGTATAGGGGAAAACATCTGCAAAGGTTTTTATCAACGATTTAAATTCTTCAGGGCTCAATTTATGAAAAGGAAGATATTGACATACCACACCTTTATCAGATAAGTGTTCTTTACATAATAAAAAATATTCCTTTGTGTAGAGATTCCCACTGCCTAATATTGGATGTGTAGGGTCACAGGAAATAATATCATATTTTTTCTTACTTAATAGGAGAAAATTCCTGCCATCATTTGAGACAAAATTAACGACCGGATTATTGAATATATATTTGTTAAAATCACTAAAATATTTTGATGCCTCACGCAAACCCGGGCAAATCTCAACACAATCAATCTCTCTGACATTATATTGAGCGATTGCCGATGTAGTAATTCCTACTCCAAAGCCAATTACCAGAACTTCTTTTGCATCTGGGTTAAAAATAAAAGGCAGATTACCGAGCATCTTTACTACCTTTAGGGCATCATATGTCGTTCCAATTACTGCACTGTTATTCACATAACAGGACCTTATGCCAGTGAGTCGTTCTTCACTTACAATTATTGTTCCATCCCTTGTTTCTTTATAATAAAGAATACGGTCCTGTCTATTTGGTGTGTTATATAATGAAGGCGGCAGGATGAATTTTTGCCTAAAAGCAAAAATTGAAATGGTTATTGTAATAAAAATCATTGACATATTTAATATTCTATTCTTCAAATTGATTGTAAAGATCAATCCGAGAAACAAATTGATAAATGCAATAATGACCAATCCCCTAATGACTCCAAGATAATGTATTATAAAAAATCCTGCAACCAAGGAGCCTAATGCACTACCCATGGTATTCAAAAAATAGACCCTACCAATTTTATTTCCCACTGTGTTAATTTCCTTACTGTATAATGAACATATCAATGGAAAACTTATTCCCATAAATATCGTCGGTATTAAAACCACAACTACAGAAAGTAAGAGTGCAGGTAAAAAGATTCTGAAAAATGGTATTTCAAGCAGAACCTGGGAGGTAAATAATAATTCAGGAAGCCTGTTCATAAAAAAACAGCCAATCACAATATATAGCCCTGTCATAATTTGAATCAGTGTAAATATTGCCTTGAGATTGTTTCTATTTGAAATCTTTATAAAGATAAGACTGCCGATAAAAATGCCGGTTAAGAAAACAACAAGTATTATAGTAAAAGTATAAGTTGAATTTGTAAGGAATATAGAAAGCGCGCGAATCCAAAAAATCTCACAGGCAAGGCTCGCAAAGCCTGTTAAACCCGCAATCAATGGTAGATAATCTATCAGACTTCTTGTATTTGATTCTTGATGTTTGATATTCTGAGCTTTGGGTTGGGGGGATTCCAGATTGGCCTGTTTTTGTAAAATCATAAAAAGCCCAATAATTACATTAATAATAATTGCTATGAGCTGTGTTGATGTTAGACCAAGGTTTTTGATAAAAAGGAAACCCGTAAGCAATGCACCCAGCACCCCGCCAATGGTATTAACTCCGTATAGTACTCCGATGCCTCTTTTGATTTCATTATCCTTTTGTATATAAATCCTGTTCATCACCGGGAATGTGCCACCCATTAAGAAAGTGGGAATGAGCAAAAATATAAAAGCAATGAAAAATATAATAAACCATGAACCCTTTTGAGTTAAATGGAGACTGTGGATAATGCCTTTATATAAATATTGTAATTCAGGTAAGAAAATAAGGAGAAAGAGAGAAAAAATGGCGAGTCCGAGTTGCAAAAAAGAAAATAATATTTTGGGTTTTTTTATTTTATCAACATAAGAGCCGAAATACAATCCACCGATACCGAGTCCCAACATAAATGCAGTTATCACCATTGTGTTTGCTACGGTTGTGGAGCCAAATGAAAGCATTAGCAACCTTGCCCAGACTACTTCATAAATTAGCGCAGAAAAGCCGGAAAAGAAAAATAGAATTAAATATATTGCCATTGAACCAGTATAATTGTCAAAAACAGAATGTCAACCACTATATTCAACCATTTGATTTCTTATCTATAAGGCTACCCTACCAAATCTTTGACAAATAATCTCAAATATATATAATTTATTATGAGTCAGAGAAAGTTTATTCTCTGGTATATCGTGCTCTTCTTCATCTTTGGAGTTGTATTTCTTCTCTCCTTACGCAAAATTTATGATGTTGATATAGGTTTTCACCTGCGAGGTGGAGAATGGATGTTGGAAAACAAGTCATTCCACCATTATGATGTATTTACATACACTGCCCGAAATAATGAATATGTCGCAATGTATTGGCTTTATCAGATTATACTTTATCTTGTTTTCAAGTTATCTGGTGATGGTGGAATTTCAATCTGGAACAGTATTTTAATATTACTTCTCTTCTTTTTGATATTTCTCCGTCTTCGTAAATCTTCAGTGCCTCTATGGCTGATTTCTATTTTAATTTTATTAAGTATCTTCCCGTTTGAAATAAGATTCGGGGTCAGACCCGAGATTTTTACATATATATTTATGGTATTGATGCTCATTGTTCTTGATTACTATTTTTTGTATAAAAAAAGTTTTCTCTTTCTACTTCCGTTGATACAATTGTTATGGGCAAATTTTCACGGTTTATTTATTTTAGGCTGGGTTGTAATCGGTTGTTATCTTATCAGTATTTTCTTTACCAATAAAAAAGGATTTATAGATATGTTGAAATGGGCTATTGTTTCAATATTTGTATCATTTATAAATCCCTATCACATCAAAGGCATTTTATTTCCATTCTATCTTTTTACAAGACTCCAGAATTCCAGTGTATTCAAGGATGCAATAACTGAGTTTGCCTCACCGTTATCCGAACGCGGCTTTTTACTCACTGCCCACTCTGCCTTATTCATATACTTTTTATTCTTTGGGCTCTCTTTTTTATTATTACTTATAACACGACGCCATAGAAAATTGCATGAGTATTTACTTTTTATTTCATTCGGCTATCTTTCCTGCACCGCGGTGCGAAATATTCCACTGTTTATAATTATTGCCATCCAGATTACAGGAACATCTATCAAGGATTTACTACCTGAAATAAAAAAGAAGATACAAATTCCTGAACTATTAGAAAATGGAGTTGCTATCACCGTCATTCTCTTTTCTTTTTTGTTTTCCTTGCGTATAATAAATAACAGTTATTACGCTGAAAGGGGCGGGGGAAATTTTGGTATTGGATTTGACCCCAATACCCAGCCGATTAAGGCATGCGAGTTTATTGTTAAAAACAGATTAACAGGAAGAATCCTCAATGATTTGAATCGTGGTAGTTGGTTGATATGGTCGGTGCGTGAGCCTGTTTATATTGATGGAAGGCTTGAGGTTATGAAAGAATCTTTATTCAGTGAATTTCATAATAGCCACGAACCAGGTGGTTTAATTAATCTTATTAACAAATATAATCCTTCACTTATCATCTTTGACTATTCATATCCTGAGGCACTTTTCTGGGACATTGATTTAGAAAATTCGCCTGAATGGCGGATGATTTACTGGGATGAAACATCGGTTATTTATGCAAAGAAAGGATATGCTGAAGATTTACAGACAGTATCTCTTTATTCAACAATTCAGAATTTGGATATTGAACAAAACCTCACGGAACAGGCAAAATGGAATATTCTACGCAAGCCTACAAAATCTTGTTTACAACTGTTCTTTGAAGGATTATACAAAAAACAAAAATATCCTGTAATCCTGACCAGAATGGCATTTTATGCTTCTGTAAAATTGGATTTTCAGACTGCCGAGGTTCTGTATCTGAATGCCTTAAGGATAGCAGATTATCATCTTACAGAAATATATTTCCGGCTTGGTCTAATTTATCATTTTATACAGGATTTTGCTAAGGCGGAATATTGTTATCAAAGGGTATTAAAAGAAAAACCCGGACATAAAAAAGCCCAACAAATGCTGAATCGTTTAAGGCAGAGATTACCGCCTGTGCAATAGTTTTATCTTTAAGAATTTAATTATCAATAATTTCACTAATTATCCCACCACCTAAAACTATATCATCCTGATAAAACACTACTGATTGTCCTGGTGTGATTGCCCATTGTGGTTTTTCAAAACAGACCTTTGCCTTATCATTTTCAAGATAGACTGTCGCGGGACTCAGGCGGGCAACATACCTTGTCTTTGCCAGGACATTCAATGGTTTATCAAAGTCAAGTGGTGTTATAAAATTCAGGTCTGTAGCAACCAAATTCCGTTTGTAAACATCCTGCCTCTTTCCCACATATATAGCATTCTCAGTCGGGTCAATTCTTATGATGTAATAAGGTGTTTTATCGCTAATTCCAATCCCTTTACGCTGTCCATAGGTGTAGTGAAAAATCCCCTTATGTTCACCTATCCTCTTTCCATTTTTATCATAGATTGGTCCCCTATTTTCATTAATAACACTTTTTAAATAAGCGGTATACTCCATATCAGGTAAAAAACATACATCTTGGCTCTTTTTTCTGTGAGCGGTGGGGATTTTATATTCCTTTGCTAAATGCCTAATTTCTTCTTTTGTATAATAACCGAGTGGCAAAATCATTCTTGAGAGTTGTGTCTGATTTAGTCTGTATAAAAAATATGATTGCTCATTTCTATCTATACCTTTCTTTAATAGATAAATACCGTTTTTCTTTTCAACCTTTGCGTAATGTCCGGTTGAAATCATATCAAAGCCCATTTCAATTGCCTTCTCAAGGAGTATACCAAATTTTACAAGTTTATTACACAACACACAGGGATTCGGTGTTCTGCCTCCTTTATATTCTTTAATAAAATTTTCAATTATTGTCTGTTGATAATATTGAGTAAAATCAAATAAATGAAATTGAATCCCTAATGTTGAACAGACGATGCGGGCGTATTCAATGTCTTCTTTTTTTACACCTTTGAATAACATCATTGCACCGGCAACTTCATAGCCATTTCTTTTTAAAATCAACGCGGTGGTGGATGAGTCAACACCGCCACTGAGTGCAACAAGAACTTTCATTGGTGGTCAGAAATTTTTATTGTTTTTTGGCAAGCGGTGATATTGCCCTTAATTCTTTTACAACTTTTGGAAAAACTTCACAAACATAATCAATGTCTTCCTCGGTAGTAAGTCTTCCGACAGTAATCCTGATTGAGCCCCTTGCATCTTCAACTGGAACACCGATCGCAGTTAAAACATGAGAAGGTTCAAGGGACCCTGATGAACAGGCAGAGCCAGTTGCAACTTCAATGCCTAACTGGTCAAGGCTCATAAGCAATGCTTCTCCTTCTATGTATTTAACAATAAAATGACAATTATTTGGTAATCTTTTTTCAGGATGACCGTTCAAAACTATATCGTCAATACTATTTAATAATGATTTAATCAATTTATCACGCAATCTCTTTGAATGTTCAATCCTTTGTGGCATTTCTCTTATCGCAAGTTCTGCAGCACAAGCCATACCCACAATGCCGGGGACATTATGAGTTGATGCCCTCTTTCCCATTTCTTGGGCGCCGCCATGTATTAAAGGTTTAATCCGAGTTCCTTTTCTTATATATAAAACACCAATCCCTTTTGGTCCATAGAATTTGTGGGCGGAGATTGAAAGTAAATCGACACCGAGTCTATTGAGATTTGTATCAATTGCACCAAATGATTGGACTGCATCAGTGTGGAAATATACATTTTTTTCTCTGCATATCTTTGAAATCTCTTCTATCGGTTCTATTGTACCAATTTCATTATTGGCGTGCATTATTGAAACAAGAATCGTTTTATCAGTGATTGCCTTTTTAACATCATCAGGATCAACAATACCATATCTATCAACCGGTAGAAATGTAGTGCTATAACCCTGGGATTGTAAGAAGATAAATGGTTCGAGAACCGCGTGATGTTCAATCTTTGTGGTGACAATATGATTTCCTTTGTCTGCCATTGCATAGGCAACGCCTTTTATTGCCATATTATTAGATTCGCTACCCCCAGAAGTAAATATGATTTCTTCGGTATTCGCTCCAAGTACCTCAGCAATTGTATTTCTCGCTTTTTCAACGGCGTCCTTCGCTTCCAGCCCAGATGTATGAAGGCTTGATGGGTTACCAAATTTTTCAAAAAAATATGGCTTCATGGCCTCCAATACAGCAGGATGGAGCGGTGTTGTTGCTGCATAATCAAGATAGATTCTGCGATTTAGTTTGTTTATCATATACAATTATAATCTAAAAGAATTCTTTGTCAATTATTTTTGAAAATTAGAAAAACCGACCTTGACTTATTAAATATTTTCAATAAAATAAACCTATGAGGAGGTGTTCTTGAAGAAAACCATTTTTTTAATTATCATTGCATTTGTTATTTTAAGATGTACTAAAAAAGAAGAATTGTATTTTACCCATCTTTATGGATGGTTAAAACATGATACACTCGGTGGCATAAATGGGCTAAAGATTAATATTAGAGATATAAATCCAGAAAATACTGATTATTACCGGTTCAGACCATATACAACGGGTTATTCGCCAGATTTCCAGCCGGGTTTCTTTGAAATGGATAGTGTCTGTTATGGAACATCAAGTTATCAGGGAGGTCAGATTGTTGCCGTGCTTCTTGACAGCACAGATAACCCTGGCTGGCCCAGACAGTATTGGTATCTCACTCTTTCTGGCGGCGTAGATACAGTTGAACTTAAGTTAAAAAGATAAAATAATTGAATCAAACAGGAAAAACTGGATTATCATTCCTCACCCGTAATATATTCTTTCTCGGTATGGTCAGCCTTTTCACTGACCTCTCTACCGAAATGTCTTACGCAGTTATTCCAATTTTTTTAAAAGATGTTCTAAAAGCACAACCCATATTTATCGGATTGGTTGAGGCAATTGCCGAATCAACTGCGAGTATTCTAAAGACTTTCTCCGGGTATATCTCAGACCGATTAGGAAAGAGAAAGTTATTCATTTTTATTGGTTATACACTCTCGGCAATTGTTAAGCCACTTCTTGCACTTGCCACGCAGGGATGGCACGTTTTAATTGTCAGATTTGCTGATCGATTCGGGAAAGGGATAAGAACCGCACCACGGGATGCACTGATTGCTGAATCAGCGAAGAGAGAATTCTATGGAAGAACATATGGTTTTCATAGGGCAATGGATACAATGGGTGCTATATTAGGTCCTCTACTTGCATTTTTGATTCTTTCGCTTTCACACCAGAATTATAGATTGTTATTCGCCCTCGCCTTCATTCCAGGTCTGATAGCGATACTTTTTATTCTTTTTGGTGTAAAAGATATCCTCCCGGAAACAAAAAAGGCATTTAAATTCTCATTAAGAGAAATCAATCCCCAATTGCGTTCATTTTTTATTGTAATAATCATTTTTACCCTTGGCAATTCGTCTGATGCATTTTTAATTTTAAGGGCAAAGGAATTAGGACTTGATGTAACAGCGGTACCAATTCTGTGGCTCGTTTTTAATGTCTCTTATTTTTTATGGTCTTATCCTGCAGGGATAATTTCTGACCGCATAGGTAGAAAAAAGACGATAATCTTCGGGTTTTTAATCTATACTATTACATACGGTGCGCTTGCGTTTAATAATAAAATCATAATTTTATGGCCCGTCTTTATAATCTATGGCCTTTATTATGGATTTACCGAAGGTAATATAAGGGCTTTTGTAGCAGATTTGACACAACCTGAGCATCGAGGCACTGTCTTTGGCATCTATCATACGATTATAGGTATTACACTTTTACCTGCCAACCTATTAATGGGTTATTTCTGGCAAAGATTAGGTTTTGACATTGCCCTTATGGTTGGTGCCAGTCTTTCATTTCTTTCTGCGTTACTTTTAATGATCCTGGTGAGATCGGGCAAAGAATCATAAAACATTTTTATTGCTACATTTTTTTCTCCTGGGAAATTTTATTTCTTACTTCTGACAGTCTAATTTCAGCGCTACTAAATCCACGGTTAATAGCTACCGCCTTTTCATACATCTGTTCTGCTTGAATCAGTCGTCCTGATTGCTCATAGGCAAGACCCAGATAGTAATATAATTCTGGGTCATGAGGATTTATCTTTAGTGCTTCACTGAATTTGGCGATTGCCTTATCATACTCCTTGTTCAGGAGGTATGATTGACCAATCTCCATTAAGACTTCAATTTCTCCTGATTGCATGCTCCTTTCCTTTTTTAAATAATTGATTAACTTTGTATCATAATGGGGTACAACTTATAACTGTATCTCTGAGGAAATCGTCGTCTTTCTCCGGATAGTCTACAACATAATGGAGTCCCCTTGATTCTTTTCTAATAAGACAGGAGGTCACAATCAATGCGGCAACATCAACCATATTCCTTGATTCAGCATTTATCAGATGAACGCCGGATTCAAACTGTTTGCAATATTCATTCAATATTTCATTCACTTTTTTTAACCCTTCTTCAGTGCGTATAACATTGACATACTGTGACATCAGTTGTTTTACCTGAATTTTAAAATCAGGACCTGTACTAACCGAAGGCTTTAATCTTGGAATTCTTGCCAACTTTAATGCTTTGATATTTGATACTCTCTTTGCTGCCCTTGAGGCGAATACAAGTGCCTCAAGCAAAGAATTGGAGGCGAGGCGATTCCCCCCATGGACTCCGGTGCAAGCACATTCACCAAGGGCAAATAATCTTTTTATGGATGTTTCACCCCAAGTGTTCACTTTGATACCTCCGCATAGATAATGGGCTGCAGGAACCACAGGTATTGGTTCCCTTGTAATATCAATGCCCCAGCGCAGGCAGGTTTCATAAATTGTAGGAAACCTGTTTTTTACAAAATCCGATTTTAAATGGGTGACATCAAGTAATACATATGGGTCATTGTTGTTAAGCATCTCTGTGACACAGGCGCGAGCAACTACATCCCTGGGTGCAAGATTTTCCATCGGGTGGTATTTTTTCATAAATGGTTCACCTGACCTCGTCTTCAATATTCCCCCTTCACCACGTACTGCTTCAGAAATCAAGAATGACCTGCCGTCAATTTTAATATTATAAACTGCGGTGGGATGGAATTGGACAAATTCCATATTGGCGATCTCGGCGCCAGCCCGATAAGCCATTGCGATGCCATCACCTGTTGCGATGGGCGGATTTGTGGTATGTTCATAAACCTGTCCTATACCACCGGTTGCTATGACAGTAGCACTTGCCAATATAGTCTCAACACGCTGGGTATTAACATCCAGATAATAAATGCCAAGGCATTCTCCATCCTGAACTATCAAATCCAGCACCACTTCATTTTCACTGATTGTAATATCGTATTTCTTTGTTTCCTCAATTAGTACACGTTCAATCTCTTGTCCGGTATAATCACGGGCATGAACAATTCTACGATGCGAATGTCCACCCTCCTGACCGAGTTCAAAATTTCCATCTTTATCAACTGAGAATCTACAGCCCATTTGATATAATTCCTTAACCAATCCAGGACCTTCTTTGACCATAATTTCTACAGCATCCTTATGGCATAGGCCGTCACCTGCCTTTAAAGTGTCCTCAATATGGCTTTCAAACGAGTCATCTTTCCCAAAGACCGCAGCAATACCTCCCTGGGCATAATTGGTGTTTGACTCTGCTTTGTGTTTTTTAGTGAGTATCAGTACACTCCCATATTTTGCACTCTTGATTGCGAAGGTTAGACCCGCAACCCCGGAGCCCACAACCAGAAAATCCACCTTTCTGGGCATCAAAACATTTTATATAAATTTTTCTGAATGTCAATAATAATTTTTAATTCACTTATTTTTAAATTGAAACCTGCTTCCCTTGAAAATTTGCAGAAAATTAATATAATTACCTATGAAGATATTACTCCTTGCGGTACCAATTGGTGCAGGGCATATTAAGGCCGCGACCGCAATAAAACAGGGAATAGAAAAATTATCAATTGAATCTCAGGTCAGGCTTGAAAATTGCTTTCAATGGGTTCTGCCGATTTATGGATTTGCATATAAAAATATATATGAATTCTGTCAGAAGAATGCGGTCTGGTTGTTGAAGATTTTTTATCAAGGGATGGGTATAAAGGCTGGTAGTAACAGAACACTTTATGCCTTCCACAAGATAACTGCTTACAAATTTCCCTTATTACTTGAGGAATACAAACCCGACTACATATTATGTGCCCATTTTTCTCCTGCTTATTATTCTGCGTTATATAAAAATTTTTTCAATTACAGAATTGGAGTTGTGGTTACAGACTATTATATCCATCCCCACTGGGTAAATAAAGAAGTAGATGACTATTTTATTCCGAATGAAGATTTAGTCAGCCAATTATTGAGTTACGGTGTTAAGGAGTTACAGGTATATCCGTTTGGGATTCCAGTGAATATCGCTCTTGAAAGTGAAATTGATAAGGATTCAGCGCGCAGGAGATTTGGTCTATCAGCAAATAGGATTTCGGTGGTAGTAATGGGTAGCAAGGTGTTTGGTGGTGAGTGGTTTGAAATCGTTCAAGAAATTGTGGACTTTGATTATGATTTACTTGTCTTATGTGGTGAAAACAAAGAGGCAATGGAAAAGATAAAAAAACTTCATGGACGGGCAAATCTAAAGATTTACGGAATGGTTGATAGAATTCAGGAATTGATTGCGGTATGCGATATTCTAATCACCAAGGCAGGCGGCATTACAACAACTGAAGCAACCAAGGCAGGTCCGTGTTTATTGTTCGCCAATTCAATACCAGGATTGGAAGATAAAAACGAAGAATTTTTTATCAGGCATAAGGCAGGATTGAAGATAACGAAAGAGAATGCAAAACAAATTATGGCTGATCTCCTTTCACATCCAGAAAAAGTCGTGGAGATGAAGGCAAATCTTTTAAAGCTTGGCAAAAAAAACTCTGCCCTGAACATTGCCCAGACGATCTTAAAAAGGGGACAGGCAACTTTTTTGTAAAATTTATGCCCAGAATAGCTCGTGGAATAGCCGACGGACTGACCTATCATATACTTAACCGAGGTAATGGTGGTCAGACGGTTTTTAGAAAAGACCAAGACTACAGGGTTTTTATTGAGTTAATGTCCTATGCAAAGTCTGAATTCAATATCAAAATATTTGCTTATTGTTTAATGCCTAATCATTTCCATGTGGTTTTGATGCCGACAAAAGGTGAAAATTTAAGTAATTTTATGCATCTCGTTATGACGAGCCATGTGCGGCGCTATCATAAACATTATGGCACGAGCGGACATATATGGCAGGGAAGGTATAAAAGTTTTATTATCCAGGAGAATAACTATTTGTTAACAGCATTAAGATATGTTGAAGGAAACCCCGTGAGAGCGAATTTGGTGAAGTCAGCAATAAAATGGGAATGGTCATCGCATAGAGAGAGGATTAAATTAAAACCCAATGAATTATTGGCTGAACCCCCTATTGATTTACCATCCAACTGGACTGAATTCGTTGATGAACCATTATCTTTAAATGACTTAGAAAAAATAAGGAACAGCGTTATTCGCCAAGCCCCCTATGGTGAATTAGAATGGCAGATTAGTATCTGTAAAAATTTGAACTTAGAATCAACAATTAGACCAAGAGGCAGGCCTGCAAAATGGAAATAAAAAGTTGCCTGTCCCCTTTTTATGACCAGAGAAGAATTTGAAAAGATCGTTGTAGAAGTTTTGAAAAGATTACCAAAGATTTTAAGTGAGAAACTGATAAATGTTGAGATAGTGATTGAAGAAGAACCCATTCCACAAAAATCCCTTTTGGGTTTGTATCAGGGAGTGCCGTTGAGGAGAAGGGGAATATGGTATGGAAACGTTTTGCCTGATAAGATAACACTCTTTAAAGCGAATATTGAACGTCTGACAAACAATGAACAAGAAACAAAAGAACTCGTCTATGAAGTCTTGATTCACGAAATCGGTCATTACTTCGGATTTGATGAAGAAGACCTCTTGTAAATGGGTTGGGAAATGGGATAGGGTCGGAAGGATGGTTGATGGGTTGGGGTTTGGAATCTGGTATTGAATTTGGTTAAATGGTAATTGGTAACTGGTTAAATATTTATCCATTTAACAATCTCTTCGCTTCCTGAGAATCCGGAATTATCTTCAAGACCTTCTGTAAAATTTTTCGGGCGTCAGTTTTATTATTGTGCTCAAGACAGCTTTTTGCAAAATTTATCGCTTCGGTCTCAAACTGACTCAAAATTTTAAATCTCATATCCACTGACCAGTTATCAAAATTCTTTTTGAATGGTTCGCCGCGGAATAATTTAAATGCCCGTAAAAATTCTTTTCTTGCAAACTCCCACTCACCAGCCCGCTCTAATGCCTTTGCCCTTGTAAGGGTCTCATTGAATTCCTGATAGTCAGTGGTAAAATATATTCCTTGATTGATTAACACTGAAGTGCCACTTCCACGAGATATTTCCAATAAATGCGTCGGTATTTTTAATGTTTTTTTAATTCGGACCAATAGATGTGAAAAATTGCGCGATGCATTTTCACTTCCGGGCCAGAAATTCGCATAAACTTTGTCCAAGTTTACAGATTTTTTTGGCTCCGTTGCATAAAAACTGAGAAATATTATGAATGTTTCATCTTTGGGCGCAAGTTCAACTCTCATATCCTTACCGCACTTATCAATAATCAACTTACCCAAGAATTTGATTTCATAGACTGGAACATTTGTGTTAAATATGGGCAATCTTATTATTGCTCGCGGGAGTCTGGTCGGTTTTCCTTTTTCAAGATATTTGGTTACTACTTGAGGAAAGTAGAATATGTATTGATAGAAAAAACCCATAAGATTCCTGGATTTGGCATATGAAAAAGCCCTGCGGTATGAACCTTCTATCATTATGTTCAAAAGTCGTGTGACAGGCATTGTATCTTTGTTCAATTGGGTATCAATTTTATTTTCTGAGAAATATTCTGTCAGCAAGATATATCTATTAAACACTGATTTTAGACCTCTGCCGGCGAAAGGTAGAATTTTCTTGATAATTTCAATCGCTTGTTTTTGTCTGCCAAGGCTACAATAAGCACTGGCAATAATTGAATATGCTGCAATAATATGTTTAAAAAGCTCCTCTTTTTTTGAAACAGTGATTGCCTCGTGGCAAAGAGAAATGGCTCGATTAGGTTTGCCGCTCACCAAAGACATCATTGCTTCAAAGATAAATCTTTTAGGCTGATGCGCCCACCATTGAAAATTTTCCATACTACGGAGTAGATTAAGCGCTTTGCGATACTCTCCCTTGTAGAACAATATTTGCGCTAAGTCATCCATAATAAATTGTGCATCTTCCTCACTTGCTACTTTCAGAGTCTGGCTATACCAGTACTCAGCTTTACGGAAATTTTCTAAAAATATGTATAAGGCGCCTATATTATGGAGTAGGTCATAGGACCAAATATTTTTCCTTTTTCTTAACAACGTATGACATATTTTTGCTACCTCAGACGCATTCTTTATGCGGTTTAGATACACATTAGCAATACCTTCGCAGATTAAGAGGGTAATTTTAAGATAAAGCAGATCGCGGGACATCCTGATTTGGGTTTTTAATAAGGTTTTTAATTGTTTTATTCGTTTTAGCATTTCCTCGGGTTTGTTTATATATGATAATACCGCTAAATAAGTAACTCCAATACGTAGCAATGAATAGCATAATCTATTCTTAATACACCATTTATAGATTTCTTTTATCTGTTTACGATAAATAGATAAAGGAACTTTTCCATACAATAGGATATATTTTTCCATTCTTCTCTTGATATTTAAAAGGGAATCTGGTACGTGGATGATTAGATCATTCTGTGGAAGAGCGGGTATTGAATTTAAGAGAGATGCAGCAGTTTGATAATCTTTTATTTCTATGCAACTTTTTGCACCTTCAATTTTCTTGGTCGCTTCAGTAGACCATGAACAATTGTTAGGAAATTCTTTTAGTATTTTTCCATTTTCAAACCCTGCCAGGCCGTAGCGTTTCCATACTGACCAAATACCTTTTACCGAAATTTTAATTCCTCTGCTGTGAAGAATATCTCTTGCTTTTCTTACAGTCAGAGCCGGACAACTTTCTTTAAGAAAAACAATCGTTTTTTCCAGATCAGTAGATATACGGTTCCAGGGTCGCCTGTAGTCTGAATAAAACCAGGTTTTACCATATTTTTCATATGATTTTATCCACTTGTACAATGTCATGTAGTTCAGTCCAAACTGCCTTGCAGTTTTTCGCAACGATTGACCCTGTCTGATGTGGTATTGGACTATCTGAAACGAATAAGTTTTGTTACCCATAGTGGAAACATTGTAGCCAATTTTTCAAAAAAGTCAAGAATTCAATAACAAATTGCATGAAATATTGAGAAATCAATCTTTTCAATAAATGCTTGTGGATAAACTCAGACACAATTCCATTTATAATTAAGTATAAGAAAGTTAAATTTTAAAAAATTAGAAAGGAGGTTCAAATGTTATTAGGTTTTGCTTTTGTCTTTACCAGTATACTATTTGCACAGACCGAAAGGTGGGTCTACCGGTATAACGGACCTGGAAATAGCCATGACTATGCTCATTCAATTGTCTATGGAATGGATGGGAATATCTATGCGGCGGGACAGAGTTTTGGTGGAGAACCAGCGCGGAGTGATTTCACAGTGATAAGTTTGACTTCTACAGGAACCCAGAGATGGGTTTATCGTTATCCTAATCATTACGAAGATAATGCGTGGGCGATCACATATGGGCAGGATCATAATATTTATGCAGCTGGATATGTCAATGGGACCGCTATGGATTTAGCAATTATAAGTCTAACATCTTCTGGAGCTCTAAGGTGGATTTATACACACAACGGTCCTTTAAATAGCGATGATTATGCAGTGTCAATCATTCAGGGTTCTGATGGGAATATATATGCTGCTGGCAGAAGTGGTGGAATAAGTACTCACGATTTATTCGTTGTGAGTCTAACACCTTCTGGAACTGAAAGATGGGTCTATTACTATGATGGGTCCGCACACTTGCTTGACGCGGCTTATTCCATAAGTTATGGCCCAGATGGAAATTTATACATTGCTGGTCATGGCGGCGGTGGAGCAGGGCGTCATTTCATTGTTTTGAGTCTTACAACATCTGGTGAATTAAGATGGGTTTATGATAACGGAGGCACTAATGATTGGATGAGCTATGCTTATTCACTTACATTTGACCAATTGGGTAATGTCTATGCGTGTGGTTATATCTGGTATACTGGTAGTTGGTCTGATTTCACGGTGGTCAAACTGGACACAAGTGGTAACGAGCAGTGGATTTACCGGTATAATAGTCCCTGGAATGGTTATGAAGGTGCCTATTCAATTGTCTATGGTGCGGATGGAAATATCTATGCAGCGGGCGCAGGTACATCTGCTAACACGAGTTTCAACGATTTGCTGGTTATCAGCCTCACTCCTGCTGGCGAAGAGAGATGGATTTATTATTATGGCAGTCCTTCCGGTCTGAATGATGGTGCCGAAGAGATCGTGTACGGAGATAATGGGAAACTCTACATCACGGGTTATTGCACAGTTAGTTCTAATGCCGAAGATTGGGATATGATTGTAATTGAAATGGACACAAATGGTGTGGCAAACTGGATATACAGATACGATGGACCTGGGCATTATAAAGACCAGGGTGAAGGAATTGTTTTTGGCTCTGACAATAATATTTATGTGGCTGGATGGAGTTGCGGAGCAAACCAGGATTTTCTTATTTTGAGTTTGACTGCATCATTAGATATTGCAGAAACATTAATGCAATCAAAATTTGTCTATCCATCAACTCATCGTGCAGTTCCCAATCCCTTCTTCTCCTTCACTTCTATAGAAGGGTATGAAAATGAGCAGTTTCAACTTTTTGATGCATCAGGACGATATATTGGTGTGTACAAAGGTGACCGCATCGGCGATAATCTTCCTGCTGGATTATATTTTGTAGTATCTGATGACAAAAGTATTCTGCCTGCACGGGTGGTGAAGATAAGATAAAACCAGTCCCTTTCTGTCCCCTGGGGTGCCTGAAGGCACCCCAGGGGATTATACATTGCGCTTAGAAGCAGCTCATTAGATAAATCTGAAAGGAGATATGGTATTTGGGTTTAGGTTTGGAAATGGAAACTGTCTGTATTTATTTGTTTGGACTGCAAAACAATGTAGGGCAAGGCTTTAGCCTTGCAACAAAAATAAGCAAACCTAAAGGTTTGCCCTACAATGTAATTAACCATAAAACCATCTACCCACCCAACTATCCAACCATCAAGCCATCCAACAATCCCTTCACTTCTTGTGAATCCGGAATTATCTTCAAGACTTTTTGTAGTATTTTTCGTGCATCATTTTTGTTCCCGTGTTCAAGGCAGCTCTTGGCAAAATTTATCGCCTCAGTCTCAAGCTGCGTTAAAATCTTAAATCTCATGTCCACTGACCAGTTATCAAAATTCTTCTTAAACGGCTCACCGCGGAATAACTTGAATGCCCGTAAGTATTCTTTGCGAGCGATACCCCACTCCCCTGCCCGCTCCAGTGCCTTTGCCCGGGCTAAAGTTTGTCCAAATTCCTGATAGTCGGTGGTAAAATAAATGTTTTGATTGATTAGATAAGATTCCCCGTTCTGTCTTTTTATCTCTAAATAATGGGCAGGAATTTTAAGAGCCCTTTTTATTCGGACTAAACTGTGGGAGAAAATCCTTGCTGGATTCTTACTTTTTGACCAGAAATTTTCGTAGAGTTCATTTAAATTCAATGATTTTTCTGGTTCATTGATTCTGGTGATAATAAACAAAAGTATTGCACTATCCTTTGGCGAAAGATGGAATTTGTGATATCTTTGATTGCGGAAAATGGTTATTTTGCCTAATAAATTTATATGGTAAACATCGGTTTTTGTATTAAATATCGGCAGGCGCAGAATTGCCTTAGGTAGATAAGTTGGTTTATTCTTTGCAATCCTTTTCTGAACAAAATCGGGGTAGAAGAATAGATAACGATAAAAATAAAACAGGATGCCTTTCCTGACGGCAAACTGATATGCCCCCATATAACCCCTGTTTTTTAATACCCAGGCAAGTTTGATTGTAGATAATTTGAAAAATTCTTTATTTTGTGGAATTTTTTGCAGGAGGATGTTGGTAATCAACAACTGCCTTTTCATATTTCTTTTTTTCAAAAATTTCTTCAAGTTAGCCAATAATGACTTTGCTTTTTCTTCCTCCCCAAAACACATATATGCACTTGCCATTGCCAGATAGGCATTGTTGATATCGGTCAGAAGTCCTGCTCCTTTTGAGGCATTTAGGGCATTCTGTGCTAAGATAAATGCCTCTGATGGTCTACCTTCAATCAAGGCAAAAAGGGACCGGAATCTTGATAACTGGGCATCTTTTGCCCAATCATAAATTTCTGCTTCATTTATAAGTTTCAATGCAGTATTTTTATCGCACCTCAATAAATGAACATAAATCGCAAGCAGCGTCTTCAACCTTTTCTTTCTTTGCTCGTCAATACCTTCAAGGGATTTGAGAAGCAGTTTTTCTGCAGTATTATAATCTTCAAGGTCTATGAACTGGACCGCAAGGTCATAGAGGAATTCATAAAATGGACTTTTGTGTTGTGATACAAGATGATAGCAATGACGGGCAAGACGGAATGCTTCAGTCAATTTTAACATTTGCACCAGGGTGTGGCATTTTGAAATAAGTAAGGTAAAACGAATTGGCATTAAATCTTTTGCTTTTCTATCATTGTCAGGTAGAGATTTTTCAATTTTTTCTGTCCATCTCTTTTGTTCTTCAGGATTGCCAAGCCAGGATAATGCAACAAGCAAAGCCATACCAATTCTTAATGCCGAATAATTCCACTCATTCTTGATAGATTTTTTATAGAGTATTTTTGCTTTTTTGATATATTCCGACAATGGGATTTTGCCGAATTCCATTGTCAATCTTTCAATCTTGCGCCTTGTATTCAAGAGTTTTTCCGGTAATTTTAAAACTAATTCATTCTTTGGTAGCGGGGGTAAGGAATTTAAAATTATCGCTGATTCTTTCATTTTGCCATCATTAAATAGCCGCTCTGCATCTTCTAACTTTAACTTTGTTTCCTGAGAAGGAATAATGAATTCGGTAAAGTCATTGCAAATGTTCAAACGATCAAAGCCAGAATATCCATATCTTTTCCAGATATTCCATATTCCACGGCTGGTGATTTTTATTTTCTTCTTGAGCAATACCCTCCGTGTCTGTTCCAGCGTGAGCCAGGGATATTTTTCTTTATACTTTATGACGAAATTTTCAATATACTTTGGGGAGCGATTCCAGGGTTTAAAAAGCGGTTGTGTTTTAAATTTTTTAAAATACTTCAACCATTTATAAACCGTCTGATAATGGAGATTAAATTTTTTTGCGGTCTTTCTGATTGAAGATTTATTTTTAAAATATTCGTCAATGACCCCATAAAATAATTCTCTTTGTTTGTTATGCATCTGCGGTAAATTATATACTATAATGCAGAATATGTCAAGTAATTATAATATGTATCGCTGTAACCAGTAATTAACTATTGCGATTGTGTTGTGTGTGGTTAATTTGGGACACATTTATATGTAAATATTTAGAGAAAGGGGGTATTATGAAAATTGGAATTTGGTTTGGTATGTTCTTAATCGTTTCTTTTGTTCATTCAGCTAACCTCCCCTGGACCTGGCAGAATCCATTACCTGAAGGTAATGAATACACTGATGTCTGTGTAATCAACGAAAATATTATTTTTGTTGTTGAAGAAGAGGCAGGAACCATTTTAAAGACGACAAATGGTGGCTTGGCCTGGGATGTAAGTTTCACACCTTATCCTGATTCCCAGCCTGGTTATTATGAACTTTATGGTATTGATTTTCCTGATTCGCTAACTGGCTATGCAGTCGGTAATTTCTGGGGTTCAAACTGGAATACAACATATCATGCTGTAATTTTAAAAACCACAAACCAGGGTGCAACCTGGACATTCCAGTATCTTGGCGCACAGAATACCTGGCTTATGGATGTTGATTTTCCGCAGGGAAATAATCAGGTCGGATATGCAGTAGGGAGAAATGGAATGATATTAAAAACGACAAATGGTGGGCAGAGTTGGGTTCAGCAAAATTCTGGCACAACCTATGAATTGCTTGCAGTACATTTTCCCGTTGATGCAAATACTGGATATGTTGTTGGTGGGAATAGAACTACAACCCCGGTAATCTTAAAAACAACAAACGGTGGTTCCAACTGGAATAGCCAGACAAGTCCAGCAAATGTGACTTACTGGGATGTGTGTTTTATTGATAATCAGAACGGTTATGCAGGGGGGTATACATTAGGTAGTGGTGGCAATGGTACAATTATTAAAACAACCAATGGAGGTAGTACGTGGCAACAGATATGGTATCAACAATACCGTGAAATTTATTCAGTACATTTTTTGAATGCCCAGGTCGGGTATGCCGGTGGTTGGGCACACTCAAATTCGGGCTGGAGTGGAAGTTTCATTATGAAAACAACAAACGAAGGTAGTAGCTGGACTCCAGTCTTTCTTCCGAAATTTATGACCTATGTTTTACCGATTGGTTTTGCCAATACACTGACTGGTTATGCTGCAGGATATGTCTATGACCAGAATGGTGGCCATGGCCAACTTTTGAAAACTACGGATGCGGGCACATCCTGGATTTTCTTAAATACAGGTCCTGAAGGAATTTTTTGGGCTGTTGATTTTCCGGAGAGCGACCAAATTGGTTATGCGGTTGGCGATGCAGGATATATATACAAGACAACTGATGGAGGTGCAACCTGGGTACAGCAAACAACAGGAACCGGGCAGGTATTCTATGATGTTGATTTTCTTGATAATCAACTCGGTTTTGCAGTTGGTGCTAATGGAACATTTTTCAAGACAACAAACGGTGGTAATGTCTGGACTCCAAAAAATGCAAATACTACAGCCACCCTGTATGCAGTGAAATTCATAAATTCGCAAATTGGTTACATTGCTGGACTGGGAAGTACTGGTGGAGTGATAATGAAGTCTACGGATGGAGGTGATAACTGGATAAGTCAGACCATCCCTAACAATAATACTTATCGGGCAATTCAGGATTTATTTTTCTTTAATGCGGATACTGGTTATGCAGTTGCGGGTGCCACACCTTCTTATGGTGGTGCAGTTGGACTTGTATATAAAACCACTAATGGTGGTCAGACCTGGGTTGAAAACTATGCACCATCTTCAGCAAATTTCTATGCCATAGATTTTCCAGAAAATTCACAGGTTGGTTATATTTCAGGTTTAATGGGAGGTACCGGGACTTATAAAATGATAAAGACAACCAATGGGGGCAATTCCTGGACAGGACAAAGCCTGGGGGGTGGTATTGTTCCCGCTGTTGGTGTATCCTTTGCAGATAATCTCATTGGTTATGCGGTATTCAGACCTGGTGGATACCATATGATGATGAAGACAACGAATGGTGGTTCAAACTGGTTTGCTATCAATTCTCTGACCTGGCACGGTTATGAGGATATCCAGGCGATCAATGCAAATGTCGTTTATGCAGTTGGCAGGGGCGGAATGATCCGCAAGACAACAAATGGTGGAAGCGTTTGGATTGAGGAAGAAAAAGGTGATGGAGATATAAAGGTGGATAATCATTATCAAAGTTTGTGGGTCTATCCTAATCCATTCAGGAACAATGTCCATATCAGATGCAGGATGCATGATACAGGATACATGATAAAGATATACGATGTTTCGGGACGTGTTGTAAAATCTTTCAATCTTGAATCCTGTATCCTGAATCATGAATCCAGTATCACCTGGTTCGGCGATGATAAGCTGGGACGTGAATTGCCTGCAGGTGTTTATTTTATCGTGCCTGAGGATAAAAGTTCGTCGCCCGTGCGGGTGGTGAAGATAAGATAAAAACCCAACCCCCTTTCTGGCCCCTGGGGTGCCTGTGGGCACCCCAGGGGATTAAAAAAATGTTAGTTTATTTACAAAATATTTTTAGAACATAAATTGAGATGTTTTGTATGAAACTGAATAAAAAATTTCTCAAAAGACATTCTGGTATTCTGGTAATTACCGGAATACCAGAACAGCAATTTGATTATAAAAAGATTTTCTTATTGACAAAGCAAAAATAATTAATATAATTTATCATCTGAAAGGAGGTGAGAATAAATGAATTAAAATATGGGGATGCTGCAGTACAGGATCAATTCAAATAAAGAGAATTGAAAAAGGAGGTGTGTATGTTTAATTTGTTGCTTGCGTTTCTTTTTGTAGCAAGGCCAGTGATACCGGGTAAGATGACTCCGGAACTGGCGCAGATTCTGCATAATACATCAGATAACGAAAAGATACTCGTTATCGTCCATATGGCTACAGAATATCCTTATGACCAGCTTCGGGGAATGACACCGGTTGAAAAGTGCAAGGTATTTGAGAATATTGCCTTCAATTCCCAGCGTGAAATTGTTGAATATTTAAAGTCACTCCCTGACGAGTTTGCTGAAGTCGGTGGTCAATTCTGGATATTCAATGGATTCCATTTAAAAGCAACAAAGGCATTAATCTATGAACTTGCCAAGCGTGATGATATCTGGTTTATCTGCCACAATGGGATAGTAAAACTTGATGCTGATGTTCTGCCTGAAGCAGATATTACTGGTCGTGCTCCAGAATGGAACATCAAGAAAATAAAGGCGGATTCTTGCTGGGCAGAGGGTTATTCTGGTTCAGGGATAATTCTTGGTCATATTGATACCGGCGTATTAACTACCCATGAGGCACTTACCGGTAAATGGCTCTCTCCTTACTGGATTGATGGTGTGAGTGGACAGGCTAATCCTTATGACGACCATGGACATGGGACTCATACTATGGGGACTATCTGTGGTGGTGATGGCCCTGGTCCGTTTGCGAATGATGTTGGTGTTGCATATGGTGCCCGGTATATTCCAACCAAGGCATTTGATTCTGGTGGTTCAGGACAGTATGCCTGGATCGATACCTGTATGCAATATCTGGCGAGATTGAAGTCTCAAGGTGTTGATATCCGGGCGATTGGTAATTCCTGGGGCAGTTCGGGTCAGACCGATTTACACTGGTGGGATATAATTCTGAACTGGAAAAATCTTGATGTATTTCCTGTATTCTCCCAGGGGAATAGTGGTCCAAATTCAGGAACGGCAAATGCACCAGGAAATTATCCCACTGCAATAGGTGTTGGTGCAACCGATTCACTTGATGTGATTGCAAGTTTCTCGTCCCGTGGCCCTGCACCAAATCAAAGTCCCTGGAATGATCCACAATACTGGTATTATCCTACCTGGAATCTTTTAAAACCCGATGTCTCTGCCCCGGGTGTCGCAGTCCGTTCTTCATATAATAATGGTGGATACACATCTATGCAGGGAACTTCTATGGCATCACCCCATGTCACCGGCGGAACTGCAATTCTCCTTGAGAAAAATTCCACTCTTACTCCTGACCAGTTATTCGAAATCTTTTATACCACCTGTGACCAGCCATCAGGTGGAGGTCCCTATCCTAACAATAACTATGGCTGGGGTAGAATAAATCTCTATCGTGCATTACAACAGACACCGCCGCCAACTCCTCACCATAATATTCGTGTTCAGACAATAGTTGTCCCTGGAACAAGGGAGCGTGAATATACTGTTATCCAACCCCAGGTTCGTTTTAAGAATGCAGGAACCTTTGATGAAAACAATATCCCTGTGGTATGCCAGATAAAGAGGGGCACGACAACCGTTTATACCAGCAACCGCACGATTGGTTCACTCCTTCAGAATAAGGATACACTGATAACTTTTGATAATTTCACAGTTGGTTCCTGTGGCAATCATTATACTGCTTTTGGCATAGCCAACCTTTCAACCGATACTCTCCATTATGATGACACATTGAAAAAGAATTTTGTTGCAGCAAGGGTCTATGAAGTCACAACGCCGGATTGTGATGCCTGGAAGATTGCTAATGCGGACTCTGGAACTCCACCCGCGCCAACGAATCCTGCTTGGATTCCTGCCACAACAACCGAGAAACAGCAGATCTCTGCACTTGATAATCAGTGGTGGGTAACGGCAGGCTCTCCACAAGATACCACACATATGGATGTGCAGTTATATGGATTCCGATTGACCGGAGTTCCTGATACCGCCATTGAGGAGATGACCCTTGAGTGGTGGGGTCATCATGGAAGTGGCGTGCGGGACCAGTTAAGATTTAGGCTTTGGAACACCCTGACGAGTTCCTATTCATTAAAGATTACCCAACAGAATGTCACTTCAGATCAATTATTCAGCATAATTATTCCTGACGATTCTGCTGAAGCCTATGTGGGTAATGATGGTTTCTTATATGCCTGTGTGGCGAATGATGTCTATATCAAATCTTCCTGTCCATTGCTCTTTACTCATAATAAAAACAAGAGTTACTTCATCGGCGACATTGTAACTGGTGGAGATATTGGAACCTGGATTGGTCGGGTAATGGGTGTGAATCTTTATGCACCACCTGACTACGACGAATATGTAAAGATTGATGGCGAAAAATTGCAAGCGGTGAATGGGAAATATCACCTCAGTATAAATGAGATGCTCCAGGAAATCAGTTATATTGATGAAGTAACACTGTATGCAGTTGACCACCCTGCTGGAAGTGATATTTATCCTCATGAGGCACTCCTCTGGCCCGGTTATCAAGGGTTGAAAATTTTCAATGGTTATGAAAAGCCGATTTACAAGGTATTCAATGAAAAGGGTCAGGATATTACTGATTATCTAAATGCAATTGATAGGAATTTTGCTCCATTTGAATTAACAGGACTTGTGGGATTTGCCAAGCCTTTCACAATTACACTTGACCTTGGGGAATTGAATGATCCGGATAATACAGTCCTTTGCCTCTATGGTAGCACACGTTTTCCTGATGCGGGAAAGATTAAGGAAGTGAGTGATATCTACGAGGCCTACAAAAAGGGCATGAAGGTTCAAAATCCGACTGTTGAAGTTTATAATAACGGCAAGTGGCAGAAGATCAAATCCTGCGGTATGCCTGCGGGTCATAAAAAGGTAGTTACCTATCCGCTCTTTGATGAAAATGGTAAGTCAATCTTCAAAGGCAAAGACTATAAACTAAGAATTACATTCTACCATGAAGTTTATCTTGATAAAATCTGGATTACCACAGATACAGATAACAATTATCGCATTGCGGCACTTTCGCCCATTTCTGCGGACTTGCACTTCTACGGCAATTCTGCTTATGTCTCAGACGATGGTAGATATCCGGGTGAGTTTGATTATGCTAATAAGATTCAAGTTGATTATGCCCAGGCAGCAGGATACTACACCCGTTACGGTGATGTCCTAACATTACTACAAGAAGGAGATAATAAATTTGTAATAATGAAATCCGGAGACGAGATAAAACTTACATTTGATGCTCAAGAACTACCGCCATTACCAGACGGCTGGAAACGAGACTTCATCTTCGCAACAAAAGGATTCTATAAGGCGATTAGACCTGGCCGTGCCTATGCTTACTCTGTAGATCCATTACCTTTCTACGGAATGCGCGCAGATTTATCTGCAAATGGTGTTGGTTATTATCCTTATGACCCAGCACCGGGACTATTCGGTTCACTGATCGGAAGAATTTATGCAAGGATTGCCTGGGGTTATCCATTTTCACTTAAAGATGCGATTACACTGATTAAAAACCATATTACGAATAAGGTGAATAATAAATATCCTGCAGAACTTACCGAATACTGCCAGTTATGGAATACGAGAAGGGTAGAAGGTTATTATCCTGCCTATTATGCGAATTTCTTACCGCATAAGAACCTTGAGAAAGTGCCTTTAACCGAAAGAGAAGGCAAATGGCCTATGCACCTTGCCTCGCTGGGAATTCCATTCGGACCGCATTCATTATACAGCAACTATGTCCGCCTCTGGATGGTGACACATAATCCACTCGTTGTAGTTGAGGAGAAACCTGCAAATCAAGCAAAGGGATTTTCATTTATTGCCCTTCAGAATCCGTTCCGCAATATCGCTAAATTCGAATACAATCTGCCAGTGAATACAAAGGTCAATATAAGCGTATATGATAATACAGGAAGACTGGTGCGTCGTCTCGTAGATGCAAAACAGGATAGAGGCAGTTATCAACTGGAATGGTCGGGCGATGATGAGCAGGGTAGAAAGTTGTCGACTGGAGTCTACTTTGTAAGATTTGAGACCGACCAGACGAACACGGTCCAGAAGGTGATAATGCTGAAATAAGAAAGCCAAGGGGGCAGGATTTGCCTGCCCCCTTGAAAAATTAAATAATAAAATACGCTATTTATTGATTGTTGCATTCCACCACAGGCAGAAAAGATATATTACGCCAACCGGATAAATAGAAGAATGAGATTTTAAAAAAATATGAAATCAATAAGTAAGATTTGCTTGTTTTATAAAGGCAGGTCAAATTTTTTAAAAGAATTTTTTTACCTTTTTAATAAGGGTGGGATAAAATCTACTATTTCTTGTCTGCGACTATTCAAGACCGCATTAAATAACGAAAAGATAAATAAATTTAACGATAAAGCAGTCCTTTTCTTTCTCATTCCACCTATCCCGTCAGAGAGTTTTAGACGCCATTTAAGGCATTATTCAAACAAATTTATTTTGCGAAACGGAAATAGTTTCTTTGGACAGGCATTCATCGCGGTCAATCGCAAATGTCCGTTCAATTGCTGGTATTGTAGTGCAGGCAACACGCAGGATAATGAATTGAGTTTAGAAGAACTGGATGGAGTTATTTCGCTGTTTAAAGACTGGGGTGCAAGCACAATTGTCTTTACCGGTGGTGAACCACTTTTGAGGGATGATATAGATATTTTGATCTCAAAATATCATGAAGATCTGTCATTTGTTATATTGACTTCTGGTTATGGATTGAGTGTAAAAAGGGCAAAAAGACTGAAAGATAACGGTTTGTTTTCAATTTCTATCAGCCTCGATCACTTTGACCCTAAAATCAATGACCGGTCAAGGGGTAGGGAAGGGGCATTTGACATTGCCCTTGATGCCATAAAGAATGCCAAGAGTGCTGGATTGTATACAGTCGTCCAGACCGTAGCAACAAGCGAATTGTTAAGGGATGGAGAGACAGAAAGATTCATAGACTTTGTAAAAAATTTAGATGTTGATGAATTATTCCTCCTTGAACCGCTCTGCACTGGAAGATTGTTTAGTAAAGAAAGAGATATTTATTTGAATGGCGAAGAGGCAGAAAAATTGAAATTATTACATATCCAATCAGCGAAAAAGAAAAACGGTTTGAAGATTATTACATCCCCATTCATTGAAGATACTACAAAATTTGGCTGTGGTGCTGGTACCCAGCATATCTATGTTGATACGAGTGGCGATCTCTGGCCCTGCAATTTTCTCCCTGTATCATTGGGGAATCTCTTAAGAGAACCTGAGGCTGTGAAGATAAGACTTAAGAAATATTTCAGTAAACCATGTGGTTTCTGTATTCTAAAGAAGTACCACAAAGAATTATTAAAGTATTATGATAATGGATTACCTATAAAGTTTGAATGCATAGAAAAGATATTAGAAAAGATGGATAAATCCTGAGACATTTATCCTTATAATAGAAGGAGGTATGATGGTAGGTAGTGCATTAATCTTAGTCTTTACGCTGCTACCACAGATTCCAGGTAAGTTGACCCCGGAACTTTTAGAAATACTTAATCGCTCTTCACCCGGTGAAAAAATCTTTGTCATTGTCCATATGAGTACTGAATACCCATATGCTGAGATTGAAAACTTGCATCCTCAGGAAAAATGTAAAATCTTTGAGCAGGTTGCCAGAAATTCCCAGAAGGATATTATCAATTATCTTAAAAGATTGCCCGTAGAAAAGGCAGAAGTCCTTAAGCAGTTCTGGATTTTTAATGGCTTCCATCTGAAGGCAACGAAGCATATAATCTATGAACTCGCCAAACGTGATGATATCTGGTTTATCTGCCATAACGGAATAATAAAACTTGATGATGAGGTTTTGTCAGAATCGGATATTACAGGGCGTACGCCAGGGTGGAATATTATAAAGATAAAAACGGATTCCTGCTGGCTTGCTGGATATAGCGGTGCAGGTGTTATTGTTGGACACATTGATACAGGAGTTATGATAGACCACCCTGCCCTTGAAGGGAAATGGTTATTACCTTACTGGTATGATGCGGTGAATTTTTACCCTAGACCGTATGATGATCATGGACATGGCACTTTTACAATGGGCACTCTATGCGGTGGTGATGGCTTTGGACCATTCGGTGAAGATGTCGGTGTTGCCTTTGGTGTAAAATATATTGCAACCAAGGCATTTGATTCTCATGGCTCTGGACAATATGCTTGGATAGATGCCTGTATGCAGTATCTTGCAGATTTGAAGGCACAGGGTGTGAACATTTGTATAATAAATAATTCATGGGGATCTGCCAATGGCTCGGATTTACACTGGTGGAATCTCATTCTCACCTGGAAAAATTTAGAAATCTTTGCCGTTTTTGGCACAGGAAGTAGCGGTCCTGGTTCAGGGACGGTTGTTTCACCGGCAAGTTATCCCCTTGTCGCCGGAATCGGTGCCACCGATTCCAGTGATAACATAACGAGTTTCTCTTCCCGTGGTCCAGCACCGAACATCTCACCGATAAATGACCCTCAATACTGGTTTTACCCGACCTGGAATTTGTTAAAACCAGATTTCTCAGCCCCCGGGCAAAATATTCGTTCATGCTACAATAATGGTGGTTATGCTAATTCCACAGGGTCAGGAATAACCACGCCCCATGTTGCTGGTGGTGCGGCGATTTTGTTAGAAAAAAATCCGGAACTTACGGTTAATGATATCTATGATTTTTTCCGAATTTACTGTGACCAGCCTCCGCAGGGCGCACCGTATCCAAACAATAATTATGGTTGGGGCAGGGTTAATCTCTGGCGCTCTTTACAAAACATTCCGCCTTTGAATATGCCCAACATTGTTCTCGCCAATGCTTCAGTCGTTAATGACAACAATAGCAATGGTAAACTTGACCCTGGTGAAGATGCAGGAATTGTTTGTTATTTGAAAAACAGCGGGGGCGTGCAGGCGAGTAATGTCCAGGCAATTTTAAGGACAACATCTAATTATGTTATAATTTACGATTCAACATATTTTTATGGCACAATCAGTTCCGGAGATACGGTTGAAAATACATCAGAACCATTTGTGTTAAGTGTATTAGATTCAACACCGCCAGGGCACATTTCAATTTTCCAATTAACAATCACCTCTGCCGAGACAACTTGGACAAGAAGTTTTTATAAAACGGTCGGTATCGCTCCAGGAACGATTATCTGGGGTCCTAAGACACTGCCCAATTTTCCTACAAGCGGAATTGTCTATGGTATTTCCTATGATGCAGCGGATGATAAAATATATGTAGTAGACTTTAATTCACCTCAGATCTATTGTTACTCATCGGATAGTTTTGTTACTTACTATGGGACAATTCCTGCGCCAGAAGATAGTCTCACTGACATCACCTATAGCCCTTATGATGATGCATTGTATGTGATTGGGCTCAATCCTAAAATTGTGTGGAAGATTGATAAGACGACTGGTGCAATACTCCGTCAATTTGATAATCCGGCAATTGACTATCCTGTCGGTATAGTTTTAAAACCGCATGATACACTATGGTTTGCGGATCGAAGGACTGCTCTTGGTACACCCCAGTTGCTTTATATTGGTGATACATTAGGAAATGCCAATCAATATAATAACCCGGTCCAGGGATATTACAACTCGCGGTGCCTCGCCTATGACGCGATTGGTAATTCATTTATTCAAGCCCATACATGGTATGATTCTCATGGAAACAATTTGGATAGTGCTGGTGTTGTTGAAATAAAAGGTGAACCACCCATGTTGACATCAAATCTTATGCTGTTAAATCCAGCTTGGCATATAAGGGGTGTAGAATTTGACCCGCGGGATGGCAATTACTGGGTTACCATTGCCCAGGTTGGTGGCAGTTTTCCTGTAAGATGGATTGTAAAAGTGAGGGGTTTTTATACACCGACAACCGCGATTAAAGAAAGAAAAGTCTTCCAGACACAAAAAGGACTTTTAAATATTGTGCCGAATCCATTCCAGAATCACTGCGTTATTAAATTTCAAATTCCAAGCACCAAATCCCATAATCCAAACGGAAATGTAGGGCAAGGCTTCAGCCTTGCGATATACGATGTAACCGGTAGAATGGTTAGAGATTTTTCTTGGCTGACGGTAAACGGTGAACGGTCAACGGTTTTCTGGGATGGTTGTGATGATTCTGGTCGCAATTTGCCTGCAGGTGTTTATTTTGTTAGGTTAGATGTGGATGATTTCAAAAAAGTGGAAAAGGTTATATTTTTAAGATGATAGAAGTGAAGTGAGGAAATGGGTATGGAATTTAGAAGTAGAAAAAGATGTTTTTTGGACCGAATGACAAAAGCCTCTAAACGATATAGGCTGCGAAGCTGTATAACGACGACCAATGCTTTGACTTCTCTGGTATCAGTGATATAATCAATTGGAGGCAGAAATGAGAATTGCAAATAAATTCGAAATCCGAAGCACGAAATTCGAAACAAATTCTAAATTCCAAACCGCTACGCAGCACGGCGGACCAAACAAATCCGCATTTCGCAATCCGAAATTCAAAATGCCTTTTTCCCGTTCCGCAATTCGCAAAACGAAATTTCATTAAAGATTTATGATGTTGCGGGTCGGGTAATGAAATCATTTAACCATTTAACCAATTTTTCATTTAACCAGATTGTTTGGGACGCTTTTGATGATTCCGGTCGTAAACTTCCTGCAGGTGTTTATTTTGTGCGGCTGGAGACGGGTGAATTCAGTATGGTGAAGAAGGTGATATTTTTAAGATAGGGGATGAAGAAGGGTGAATAAGGGTGAAGAGGGGTAAAAAGGGGTTGGACAGGGTATCGGAGCCTCGGTGGAACGGAGCATCGGGGAAACCGAAATGGATTGCATTAGCTTGCTAATGCGCCGTTGTTTAATTATTGGAATTTAATCATTGTTTGGGATTTAATTAGCGATACAGGCTGCGAAGTCGTAAAACGACGATATTGTAATGATAAAAAAATTGGATATAATTCACAAGTTGACGAATGCGAAGGAGGTCATTTGATAAATAGAACAAAGATTTTATCAATCAGTTATTATGTGCCGGAGCAGGTTGTTAAGACGATTGACATAGAGAAAAAATTACAATTTAAAGAGCGGCTCGGCATGCCCTATGGTATCTTAACAAAAATGACAGGGTGCAAGGAACATCATGAGGCAAGGGGTAAATTTGATGCCTCAGATCTTGCTTTCCGTGCTGCACAGAAGGCAATAGAACAAGCAAAAATTAAACCTGAAGAAATTGACCTCGTTTTATTCTGTGCCTGTGACCATGATATAGATGAGCCCGCTACCGTTAATATTGTGGCGGAGAAATTGGGATTGAGAAAAGTCTCTGCATTTGATGTAAAGAATGCCTGCAATTCCTTTATCAACGGCCTGGATATTGCAGATGCGATGATAAAGAGCGGTAAAGCCAGAACAGTGCTCGTGACTACCGGGGAGGTTATAACTAACTGGGTTTGCTATGATATTAGGTCAAAGGATGAGCTCAAATATAAGGCAGCGGGATTGACCCTTGGGGATGGTGGAGCGGCAGCGATTGTTGTGCCGAGTAATACCGAGGAATGCGGAATTCTATATTCCTGTTTTGAAACCTTTGGCGAACACTGGCGGATTGCAACCGTTATGGCTGGTGGAACAATGTATCCAAGGTGCCCTGCTGATTCGGATTTAGATGTCACCTATTTTCTTTCAGATAGCGAGAAGATCCTTGCCCTTGCCTTGGAAAAAATACCACCGGTGATGGAAAAGGTGATGAAAAAAGTGGGCTGGGAACCCGATGATATTGACTTGGTAATCGGTCATCAGGTTACGATAAAAATAATGCGCGATATATTGAACAAAGTTAATATACCATTTGAAAAAACGGTGGTGACTGTTGACCGTTATGGCAATACTGGTGCGGCGAGTATCCCAATAGCCTTGTGCACAGCACTTGAACAGGGAAGATTAAAATCAGGGATGAAGGTCTTACTCGTTGGTGGGGCGAGTGGATTTTCTGCAGGTGTTATTGCGATGGTCTGGTAGGTTTATTTTTATTGATAGGCGATGGCTCCTTATCGTTGCTTGGCGCAGAAACAAATGGAAGGCAGTTGCCCAGAGAGTTGTAATAAAATTTTTTGTTGATAGAAGTGTTTTTAAAAATCTTTTAAATACTGAACACCAGTTATAGATTTTTCTCACCACATATTTCCGAGCATTTTCGAGTTCATTAACAGTCATTCCCAGTGGGTGATAGGTTACTTCAGCGAATGTATAATGTTCCCAGTCTTCAGGATATCTTGTATAAATTATCCTTCCCTGATTGTATAATTCTTCATATAATTTTGTGCCCGGTAAAGGTGTGAGATAAGTTATCTGGATTGCATTGGCATTACTTTTTATTATGTAATCTGTTCGTTCTTTGATTGTCTTCATTGTATCGGTATCCATACCAAACATAAACGCACCGATGACACCGATGCCATATTCATTGATTCTGCGGAAGATGATTTCCATTTTTTGATTACCAGTTTTAAGATTAAGTTTTTTGTTTATGCTCATCAAAGCCGGTTTATCCTGTGCTTCAATGCCAATAAAGAGTAATTTGCACCCACTCTTTGCAGCGAGATTGAGTAATTCTTCATCTTCGCCAAATTTGATTGATGTCTGGCACCACCAGTCTTTTTTAATTTTCTGTTCAATCATTTCCCGACACAGGTCTTTTAATCTTTCTTTTGATGAAGTAGTATAACCGATTATATTATCATCTACAAAAAAGATTCTTTTTTGAGGTATTGCCTTTAATTCTTTTATAATATCATCAACCGGACGAAATCGTTGTCTTTTCCCATAGAATGCACTCACGGAGCAGAACTTACAATCCATAGGACACCCACGACTTGTTTCAATTGAACAAAAGACATATTGACTTGAAAAGATTGCACGCTTTGGTATCGGCAATTTATTTAAATCAGCCGGCGTCCCCCGGTATATCTTCTTTAAATTACCTTTTTCAAAATCGGCAATCAACTCCGGCCAGATATTTTCTGCCTCACCAATTACAATGCTGTCCGCATAATGGAGTGCCTCATCAGGACTTATTGTTATGTGAAATCCGCCCATTACCACCGGGATTTTTTTGCTCCGGAAGACTTGAGCAATTTCATAAGCCCGTGGCGCCGCAGCAGTAAATGCCGTGATACCGACAAGGTCTGCTTCCTGATAACAGAAAGATGCAAAATTTTCATCAATCAGGGTTACTTTCCAATTATCCGGGGTCAGGGAGGCAATAATACCCAATCCGAGGGGCTGAAATCTTGTTGCGCGGTTTGCAGTAAGACCAACACGATTTTTGTAAAATCGCTGATTTATCGGATTAATCAGAAGTAGGTGTCTTTTCACTAATAAATTATAGTAATGTAAAAAACAAAGTCAAGGCAGAAGTCTGCTTTATTACAAGTATTATTGCGGACTTGCTTGACAAATCTGTCATTTCGGTTATAATAAACTATATTTATAAGGCGGCGTAGCTCAGTTGGCAGAGCAGGAGAATCATAATCTCTGTGTCGGGGGTTCGACTCCCTCCGCCGCTATATAAGTTATGGCGTCAATCAAAGAATATCTGAAAGAGACTAACAATTTAAATAAGAGGGTTGAAATTATAACCGAATTTTTGAATAATTCAATTCTTGAGTTAAATGAACTCATAACTCTTTTAGAAAGTATATTTGACTCATTAAGACGAGCTAATAACTTAATAAATTTTTTAAAAAATTACGCACTGAGTTTTAAAACACAAATAGCAAAATTTAGCAATGATTTAGTAGAAGTAGAAAAGAAGATTACATTCTATCAAAATTACCTTGTAGAAATAGAACAACTTATTAGAGAAACCAAAGAGATAACAAACAATATAGAGGAAAATGCACATTCTTTTATAAAATTTACGCGGATGATTTCATATCTTGCTGAAAATATTGAAGTGAAGGCATACCAGGCAAAAGACGAAGGTAAGGGGCTGGCAATTATCGCCCGAGAGGCATTCAAAATAGCACGTTCATCACAATTATTGTTTCAGCACTTTGATGATTTACTTGATATTATAAGAAAAAATGTTGAACCTTTCTCAACAGAAATTGATAACACAATAAAAGATGCCGAAGTTTCTCTAAATAGTTTAATAAATTTGCTTACCTCATTAAAGGCGGTCAGTGATTTATTAGAATCGCTACAAAATTTTATTCACGCTATAGAAACCGGAAGCGAAATTTTTTCTGAGATAGAGACGAAGATAAATGTACAGGTTGATGGAATAAATAAACAACTGACCGCTTCCCTAAATACGGTGGATGAGATTTCACTGCGGGGTTCCGAGATTTACAATCTCTCTCAGATTCTGTATGAACTTTACAGTGTTGTCAGCAGTCCTCGATATGGTCGTGAGAATCCTTATTTATTAGAACAATTTAAGTACCTGATAGATGAAAATATACGCATTTTGAAGAAAATAAATATAGGAGTACGCCCTACATTATTATCTTCCGAACTCGTTAATGATTTAAATTATATTACTAAACAAATTAATACACTATATGAAATAATTGTGAAGGGCAAGGGAGAAGTTGAAAACTTGGGTATTATAATGGATAAAGTTTCAGTTATAAGATTAGATGTAAACCAAATTTTTTCTACCCAGGGTATAATTGTTGAAAAGATTAAAGATTTCAAGAATATCTTGGGTGACCAGTTATTGATTATTGAGAGTCTTACTCAGGTCGGTTCAAAAATTATTGATAAGCTTAAAACACTTTCTATTTTCTCTCGTCTTGAGCAGAGTCACAGCGTAGAATATAAAGATCTGATCACGCCGATTATAGATGAATTCAGGAATCTATCAAATGGCATAAATCTGTCCTTCAGCGCTTTAGAGGACGGCGTTAGCAATTTAAGAAAAATTCTGAACAAATTGGGTGTGTTGGTTATAAAGAAAGAAGTTGTTCAATTAAATCTGCCTGATTTTTCGCGCATTAAAATATTTTATGATGATGTCGTTAGAGTATTTGAAAATTGTTTCTCAAATATAAAGAGTTTAAGAAATTTTATTGGGAGATTGGATAAAGCAAACTTCTTACTACATCAGCACTGGATTGTTTATGAAGAGGCATTGAGAGAAATTTTGAATTTTTCCGTATTACTACAAAAATTTGTGCCGCAAAAATTTCCTGCGCCCTCAATATCTAAAACGCGGAGTATTTTGAAAATAAATTTGTTTAATGATCCAGTAACACTGAAACCTGATTTAAAAACTGATGCAACATCGCAACAGGTAATTGTAAATTATTCTGCTGGATTATTTCAGTTTGGGTTTGGAACAGCTGTTATTCTAGGCCTTTGCGATGATTACTCAATCTCTGAGGATGGCAGGATTTATACATTTCATATCAGGGATAATTTGAAATATTCAAATGGCCGGAAATTACAGATCGGAGACATAAAAGCAGGGATTCTGAAGGGGCTGAGTGGACCTAATCATAATTTGCTGGAGATGATTTTCGGTGCTAAAGATTTTTTAAATTCCCGGGACCCATATTCACTCTGGGTTAAAGAGATTGATCAACATAGGATTCAGGTTAAACTTGATTATCCTTATCTGCCATTCCTTGCCAATTTTGCAACCAATGTCGCTGACCCATACATTGATGAAGACCCACCTGTGGGAATGGGTCCGTTCAAAATTTTAAACTGGGAACGCGGTAAAGAAATTATTCTGGAGGCTAACAATTTTTATTTTGAAGGAAGACCTCAAATTGATATTCTCAAATTTATTATTACAGTAGACGAGGATTATGGATATGAATTATTTAAGAGTGGAGAGTTGTCGATCTATCAACCTGGTCAAAAGTCACTTAGAAAAATAAAACAGGAATTCCCGGAATTATTGATTATGACACCTGAATTATCAGTTCAGTTCCTCTGTTTTCACTGTCAGAAGTCACCATTTAATAATAAACTTGTTCGTAAAGCGATTTACTATGGTATAAATGTAGAAAAATTAGTCTCTGATTTGTTGAGTGATATAGCAATTCCAGCCAAGGGTATATTCCCGCCTTCATTACCTATGTATAATAGAAAACTTGTTGGATACAAATACGATCCACACAGAAGTGTGGAACTATTAAGTCAAGCAGGATTTCAGGGCGGTTTGCCTGATATATATCCGTTGACAGTGAGTGATACACCAATGTCTATTAAGAGGGCAGAATTTATTAAATCAAATCTTAATGAGATTGGAATAAAGATTGAGATAAATCCATTACCCTGGCACGAATTCTTAGAGAAATGTTACCAGGGCAATTTTTTACTTTGCTTACAGGGATGGATTAGCGATACTGGTGACCCGGATAATTTTCTATATCCCTTGTTTCATACGAATTCTTTTGGCTATGCTGGCAATACATTCTTTTTTTCCAACAATGAGATTGATAAAATGATTGAAAATGCGAGGCAGATTAGAAATATAAGACAACGTTACAACTATTATCAGTTGATAGAAGAAAAGATATTAGATGAGGCACCGGGTGTTTTTCTTTTTCACTCTTTAAAAAATGTTGTAGTAAAGAAAGATGTGCGTGGTTTTAAATCACATCCTTTAAGCATATTAAGGTTAAAATACACGCAGAAAATTATGGAAGTAGCAAATAATGAAATTTTATCAGAAATGATTGCTTCTCAGTGTATTACCGTTTAGAGGGGGTAATATGGCAAAAAAGGAAGATATTGATATCCTTGCTGACTTAGAGGAAAAACTCGGTCAGCTTGAGAAAGTTGAAAAAGATTTGGCAGCAAAAACCAAGGAATTAAAATCCGCTGAAGAAAAACTTGCCGAAACGTATTCTACACAGATGGAGTTGACTAGTGAAGTTGAGGAATTAAAAAAGACAATTCAGGATTTGAAGAGAGAGGAAAAGGCACTGCGAGAGGCTCTGAAGACTGCTGAAAAAGACAGCCAGAAATTAGGGACACTCCAGCGTGAGGTCGGAGAACTTGCTTCAGAAAAGGATAAATTTGAAACGAAGATAAAAGAATTAAAGTCAGAATGTGATAAATTAAATAATGAGCGTAATAAGCTTGAAGAAACCATTGAAAAGTTGAAAACACGGCAAGAAGAATTGACTGCGAAGTGTGGAGAGATTGAATCAAGATATGCTGAATTGGAGAATGCATACCATAATCAAGAAAAATCTCACAATGAGATTAAATTGAGAACAGAGGAGTTGAAGAATGAATATCAAAGTGTTGAGCAGACCTTAAGGGCTGCGCTTTCTGACTTGAGGGCGACGGAGAAAGATCTGAAAATAATGAATGAAGAGCGTAATGCCTTGAATAAGGAATTAGGCGCTTTGAAGAAAAATTTAGAAAAAGATGAGGCACGCCATCAAAAGATATTAAGCGAAGTGCAATCATTAACCGAGGAAAAAAATAGATTACATAAAACAATTGAAGAATTTAAGAGTGAAGAAAAGGAGTTGGCCGAGCGTTTGGAAGAAATAAGAAAAACATTTGAAGTTGAGAGTGATGAGCTGGGGAAATTACAGAAAGAAGTGGCAGAATTACAAGATATGAGAGAAAAATTATACAAAGAGAATGAAGAACTTGCAAATTTGAAAAAAGAGCATGATGCACTCGTTCAGAAAATTTCAGAATTAAAAAAGGAAGAAGGAGAACTTGTATCCAATATTTCTAATTACCAATTAGAATATAGCACACTTGAAGCGTCATTCAACGAACTGGATAAAAAATATAAAAAAGAAGAAAAAGAAGAAAGCGAATTGCAGAAAAATATTGAAAAGATGAAAAAAGAACAGGAAGAATTACATAAGATTGTTGATAAATTACGCAAGGAGCAAAAAGAACTTGATCCAATTGTTGCAGAACTCAAGGAAAAAGAGAAAGAATTGCGAAAGATTGAGCCTGAATATAAAAAGACAAAGGAAGAACATACTCGTCTTAAGGAAGAGGCACAGGAGTTAGGTAAGTCTATTGAACTTGCCAAAAAACGGATTGAGGAACTTGAGCCCCAGGTTGCCAAATATGAAGAAATGGACAAGGAGTACAAAAAGAAAAAAGAGGAACTTGAAAAGGTTGAAGCACAATTGCACAAGAGTGAAGACAAGATAAAACATATTGAAGAAGAGTATGAAAGGATAACAGCTGAATTGCCCAAATTGCGTGATGAATATGAGGAATTGCAACTGGCAATTGAAGAGAATGAAAAGATTAAACAGTTATTGGAGACGAGAAAGAAAGAACTGGCAATGGTTGAGGATAAGATTACAGACCAGCGTAAGGAACTCTCCACACTTAATGATAAACTTGAGATTTTAAAGAAAGAAGAGGCAAAGGCTGTAGAAGATTTAAACAAAGAAACAAAAGAATTATTGAGGGAAAGGGATAAGTATAAGGATGAAATTGAGAAGCTGTCAGGGCATAGAAAAGAGATGGAGGACAAAATTAATGATTTAAAAATTCTCCTTTCGGAAACCGAAGGGAAGATTGAAAAAGCAAGGGCAGTTGAGGCGAATATGATTGCGAAAATTGAAAAAAGGCGTGAAGAACTGGTGAAGATTAATGATGAAATAGAGCAGAGCAAGATGAAGATTAAGAAGGAATGCGAGGAGGAGTTGAAAAGAGCAGAATTAGCAAGAGAAGAGATTAAAGAACTTGAGACCAAGAAAAAGGAAGCAGCGATAATTATTGCCAAGGCTGAGGAATTTAAAAAGTCAATTGTTAAATTAAAGGAGGAAAAAGACGAACTTGAGAAAACGATTGCTGAAAAGACAAAAGAATTGGAAAAGATTAAAATATTTATCGCCCGACTCAAGGAGGCACAACCCACCAAATCTAAAGAAGGGGATAAAAAACAGGACATTTCCTTTTGAGAATTTGAATGAAATAAAATAATGAGTATTATTTTCTTAATTATTGGTACGGTTTTTTATTCTTTGAGTTATTCTGTTTTTCTTATTCCTCATAACATTGTTCCGGGTGGCATTTCGGGATTAGCAATGGTATTACATATCCTTTTTAAAACCCCGGTTGGTATTATGGTAATTCTATTCAATATTCCTTTATTTATATTTGCCATCAGAATTTTAGGTTTTTCCCTTGGTGCTAAATCCGTGATTACAATAATTGTGACTAATCTATTGATTGATTTTCTAATTTATACAATTAAAATTCCCACACCAACCGGCAATATCATTCTCGCTTCAATATATGGTGGAGTGATGCTGGGAATCGGTCTGGGTTTGATATTCCGGGGAGGTGCAAATACCGGTGGAACTGATATTATAGGGCAGATATTGAATCGTTTTACAAATTTCTCAGTTGGAATCTGGATATTGATTGTGGATACAATAATAATAACCCTGGCGGGCGTTGTAACAACTTCAATAGAACATGCTCTCCTTGGTTATCTTGCACTTTTCCTTTCTACCAGAGTTATCGATCTGATACTTGAGGGCATAGACTACGCACGTGCTGCATTTGTCATAAGCGAACAAACAGACAAAATTATTGAAGGAATTTATCAAAAATTAGGCCGGGGCATTACCATCCTTGATGGTTTTTCACCATATACAAAGACGAAAAGGCCGGTTATTATGTGTGTAATTACCAAAATGGAAACTGAAAATTTTAAGAGACTGGTAAAGGATATTGATGAAAATGCATTTGTGATATTGACTGATGTATTTGAAGTGCTCGGTCAAGGTTTTAGACCCCGGGTGTAGAAAATTAATTTGAAGAAATATACTTTAATTATATTCATAATACTGATTTTAATACCATTCTGTCCGGCAAAAAGGAATTTTTTTGCACCAGTTTTGCTGGAGTATAAAATTATTTATCCTGATATGGCAAGGCAGATGGGGCTGGAAGGTAGGGTGCTCCTTGGTGTGTTGATAAACGAAGCGGGCAGTGTAGAAGAGGTGCGTATTTTGAAATCTTCTTCCAGTACTGTGCTTGATTCTGCTGCGCTGGAAACTGCTTATACTTTTAAATTTGCACCCGCAATTTTGGGAAATAGACCTGTAAAGATATGGGCCAATCTTCCTGTTGAGTTTAAATTTGAAGAGCTCAAGCCCGAAATTTGGCTCTTAGAAGTAAAAGAATTGCAAAAAGCCATCGCCCGGGAATATAAAGAATCACTTATAATGGATTTGTATAAGTTATATAAAAAACTTATATTTTCACCCAAAAAGACTATTGAAATAAAGGTGAACGATTATATAAGACTGGCAGTATCAGATAGAACTGCAAAACTATGGGATGGATACTGGAGATTATATCCCGCAACATCTATATTGTTTTTTGATATTATATATTGCTTTCCAGAATCTTATGCACGATTTGAAGCCGAAGAGGAATTTAGAAAATTTTTTGAAAGTGAGGCGATAGCAATTCGCTCCACACTTCCGCAAATAACTGCGGATACAATAATTATACGCCTAAAAAATGCTATAGAAACACTTCAAAATAAATAGGAAATATTGTGAATATAGGAATTTACTTATTTATTCGTGATAAACCAACTCTAACAGGAATACCGTTAATATCAAGTTGTCTGTGGATTTCTCCAGAATCTTCTCTCTCTATGACTTCTAATGCGAGTGTTTCACTCTTCAGATAATCTAAATTTTTATTTATTGCATTTTTTAATTTATCTGAACACTGATAATAAATCTTTATTCTATCGGTAAGATTGAAATCTGCTTCTTTGCGCATTAACTGAATTTTATGTATCAATTCTCTTACTAACCCCTCGGCTTCAAGCTCTGTTGTTATTATGGTATTAATTGCTACCATATATTTATCTTCTTCAACGATAACCCAATCTGGTGGCTCCTGCCTTTTAATTTCAACATCTTCTTTGGTAATCTCAACAAGTCTGTCATCAAAACTATTTTTTAGTGAGCCAGTTTGTATGAATTCTTTAATCTGGTTTTTATTTAAACTCTTTATCCACTCTGCAACTTTCTTTGATAAAGCTCCGTATTTAGGACCAAGGTGGTCAAATTTTGGACTCAAACTGTAAGTATATAATTCTTCAGTGTTTGGAACAAATTGCATTTTTTTAATATTCAATTCTTCAAGGATTGTATTTACGGTAGATTCATCAAATGGTTTTTCTTCCTTTGGTAAATTGATGAGAATTTCCTTGAGTGGTTGGCGTACTTTGATGTTTACTTTATTTCTTGCTGACCTTCCCATTGATACAATCTTGCGAACGCGTGCAACTTCGTCTTCAAGTTCCTGATTAATCATTGATTCATCAACTTCAGGAAAATCACAGAGATGAATGCTCAGGGGTGCATTCTGGTCAACGCTTCTTACCAGATTTTGATACATATCTTCAGTCCAGAAAGGTATTATTGGTGAAATAATTTTGATGAGATTCAAAAGACAATTGTATAACACAATATACGCAGTTTCCTTATCAAGGTCATTTTCTGATTTCCAAAAACGTCGACGATTTCTGCGCAGGTACCAGTTGGAAAGTTCGTCGAAATAATTTTCAACTTCTTTTACTACTGAGGCAACATCATAATCATTATAATGATAATCACACTTTTTGATTAGGGAGTTTGTCCGGGATAGTATCCAGAGGTCAAGTTTTGTTAGATTTTCTCGGGATAATTTCTTTCCAACCGGATTAAAGTTATCAATGTTGGCATAGGTAATGAAGAAAGAGTAGATATTCCAGAGGGTTAGTAGATTACGTTTGATTTCCTCGGCGGGTCCATACCCAAAATTTAGATTTTGAACAGGGTTGTGTTTTGCGAACATCCAGCGCATTACATCAGCTCCCATTTTTTCTGCCGCATCATCAAACCATATTGCATTGCCTTTGCTTTTATGCATTTCCTCGCCGTGTTCATCCCTTACAAGGGCATGCCCAAGCAAAACTTTAAATGGCGGTTTATTTTCAAGGACAGTGCTCATTGTTAAAATTGCATAGAACCAGTTACGGAATTGACCAGGAAAACACTCAGTAATAAAATCCGCAGGAAACCATTGTTCCCAGTAGGATTTATTATAAGGATAGCCATTATAGATATTATGCATATCTTCAGGTGGCCTTAAAGTAGAATATGGCACAATCCCGGCATCAAGCCAGGGATTACCGACATCGGGAATTCGAGACATTAGATTACCACACTTATCGCACTTAATTTTTATTTTATCAACCCATGGTCTATGTGGTGAATACCCTTCAAATTCGCTCCATCCCTCTATTGCTTTTTCCTTCAGTTCATCCCTTGAACCGATCACAATAAAATGTCCGCAGGAACATTCCCAGATGGGCAAAGCAAGACCCCAATAACGTTTCTTTGAGATACACCAGTCAGCCATATTCCTGAGCCAATCAAGTTCTCTATCAAGACCCCATTCTGGAATCCAACGTTCAACTTTTTTTGCAACTTCGGCTATTTCATATCGTAAGGTATCCATTGAAATATACCATTCATCTACAAGCCTGAATATTAATTCACTGTCACATCGCCAGCATATCGGATAACGGTGTGTATAATCCTCCACATTGTATAAAATACCTCTTTTTTGAAGGTCCTCAATAATTGCTTCAGTCACCTCGTTGACATTTTTACCGGTGAGCCAGTCAAAACCATCAATATAGTAGCCAAGTTCATCAAGGGGTGCAATTGTTGCAAGTCCAAATTCCTTGCCAAGGGCAAAATCCTCTTTACCACAACCCGGCGCAATATGAACAAGTCCGGTGCCTTCGCTCTCGCTAATTTCTTCCCAGGGAATTACTTTATGAATTACTCCTTTCTGGGCGGGAAGATAATCAAATGGTCCATCGTATATTAGATTTAATAATTCTTTTCCCGATATTTCTGCCATTATTTCATACTTGCCTTTTAATACCCTGACAAGATTTTTTGCCAGATAATATATTGCACCATTGTTTTTTACTTTTACATATATAAAATCTGGGTGAACTGCTACTCCGGTATTTGAGGTCAATGTCCATGGTGTAGTGGTCCAGACCAGAAGATATTCATCCTTCCTGTCTCTCAACGGAAATCGCACAAAGACTGCCTTATGGGTTAGTTCCTGGTATCCTTCGGTTGCAATTTCCATATCGCTTATGGCGGTTCCGCATCTCGCACACCACGGCATTACATCGGTTCCTTTATATATAAAGCCTCTTTCATAACATTTTTTCAAAAAATACCATATAGTATAATTGTTAACTTCGCTCATTGTATAATAAGAATGACTCTTTTTTAACCAGTCTTTATCATCCAGACTTGTTTTCCATTCTCCCCAATCCATCCACATTCCAAGACGGATGGACTGTTCGGTTTGGACCATAGAGTATTTATGAACTCTTTCCTGACATTTCATGACAAACTTATCTATACCATATTTTTCAATATCCCTTTTAGATGTGAAACCGAGGTCTTTTTCTACTTCAACTTCAACCCAGAGCCCCTGGCAGTCAAAACCATTCTGATAACGTTGTTCAAAGCCTTTCATAGTTTTATACCTCTGGAAGATATCTTTATAGGTTCTACCCCAGGCATGATGGACACCCATTGGATTGTTTGCCGTAATTGGCCCATCCTGGAAAGACCACTTCTTTTTACCTCTGTTTTTATTCTTATAGAGTAAAAAGACATTGGATTTCTCCCAGAACTCCAATATCCGATGTTCAATTTCAGGAAAATTTAATTCCTTGGAAACCGGTTTAAAATTCATAATCTATATTATAATCAAAAATATCAAATTTGTAAAGAGTTGATTTTACCAGAATAATAAACTTAAATATTAAAAAACTTCAGGGTAGTTTAGTAATACTATTTTTGCCTGGTATTTCTTGAGAAATTAATAATTTCTCTTTTTCCTTTTTGTAAACTTCCTTTTTTTATCAAATTTAGGACGAGCTTCGTTTATATTCATTGGTCTACCTTTTAGAA
>JBDRWA010000002.1:0-43032 GCA_039802145.1 Caldifarciminota bacterium
ATTTGACCAATTCTTCGGTAGAAAGGATTATCATACCTGATGAGTTTCATATTGTTCATTATATAACCAAAAAAATTATATGGGTCTTGGAAAATTTAAGGGTATATCCGGAACGAATGATGGAGAATATTAATAACAGTCTTGGGCTTTATGCATCACAAAATTTGATGAATAGATTGATTGAAAAAGGAATGAATAGGAAGACAGCTTATGACATAGTTCAGAATCTTTCCTTCAAAGCAATGGAGGAAAAAAGGCAATTAAAAAAGATCGTTGAGGAAGATTGCGAGACAAGAAAATTTCTGAATGCAAAGGACATTGAAAAAATCTTTGATCTGAAGTGGTTTTTGCGAAATATTTTATGATATTGACTTTAATAAGAAATTCATTATAATCAAAAAATGGATATATTTAAAAAATGCAAATCGACCGTTGAAGCAGTGAACCGTGCTAAGAGCATAAATATTTATCCATATTTTACACCTATTGAATCAGTTCAAGACCACCGGGTAATAATAAATGGTAGGGAATACATTATGATCGGTTCCAATGGCTATCTCGGACTTGCTGCAGATGAAAGATTGAAAAGAGCAGCGATTGAGGCCGTTCAAAAGTATGGCTCAACCTGTTCTGGTTCAAGATTTTTAAACGGAACCCTTGATATCCATATAAAACTTGAAAAAGAACTTGCCGAATTTTTTGAAAAAGACGATGGGATTATTTTCTCAACCGGATTTCAAACCAACCTCGGGATAATTTCGGCAATTGCAGGCAAAGATGATGTTATTATTATAGATAGACAAGACCACGCATCAATCATAGATGGCTGCAGACTCTCATTCGCTGATGTCAAAAAATTCAAACATAATGATATGGAGGACTTAGAACGGATATTGAAATCATTACCTCATAATAGAGGGAAATTGATTGTTGTGGATGGAGTTTTTAGTATGGAGGGCGATGTAATAAACCTACCCGAGGTTGTTAAACTGAAGAAAAAATATAATGCAAGACTGCTTGTAGACGATGCCCATGGCATTGGGGTGATGGGTAAGAATGGCCGCGGTGTATGTGAACATTTCAATCTATTAAATGAAGTAGATATCATTATGGGCACATTCAGTAAATCATTTGCATCGCTCGGTGGTTTCGTCGTTGCGGAAAAAGATGTGATAACCCATATTAGACATACTGCCCGCGCACTCATATTTTCGGCAAGTATGACCCCAGCATCTGTTGCCAGTGCGTTAAAATCTTTGGAAATAATAAAGACCGAACCAGAGCGTAGAAAAAGACTTTGGGAGGTAACAGAGAAGGTAAGAAAGGGGTTTAAAGATATTGGGCTTGATACAGGTAGAAGCACAACACCGGTTATTCCCGTCATTATTGGCGAGGATGAAAAGTGTTTTGCTTTCTGGAAGATGCTCTTTGAAAACGGTATTTTTGCCAATCCAGTTATTTCTCCAGCCACACCACCGGGCAGGGCACTTATCAGAACGAGTTATATGGCAACACATACGGACGAAGATATTGATATCGTACTTGATGTCTTTGCACGATGTGCTAAAGAATTTGGATTGGTAAAGTGATAAAAATAATTCCAGTCAGAAACGAAAGGGAATTAAAGTCGTTTGTAGAATTGCCTTATCGATTATACAAAAATAACCGCTACTGGGTTCCACCTTTAAGAAGGGATGTATATAATCTTTTTGACAAGAAAAAATATCCATTCTGGGAGCATGCCGAGAGAGAAATGTTCCTTGTTTACCGTAATAAAGAAATTGTCGGGAGGGTGTGCGCAATAGTTGATTACAATTTTATTGAATTCTGGAATGAAAAGACTGGATACTTTGGATTCTTTGAATGTGAAGATGATATAGAGGCAGCAGTTGCGTTATTCAGGGCAGTGCGTGATTTTCATAAAGAAAAGGGAATGACCAAATTCGTTGGCCCATTTAATCCTTCAACAAATGAAGAGGTGGGTTTTCTCCTTGAAGGTTATTTCTTAGAACCGATGATAATGATGACATATACCTTTGAATATTATCATGAACTTGCTGCAGGAGCAGGTTTGACTAAGGCAAAGGATTTATATGCGTTTTATATTGAAACTAAAAATGCACCCTTAGAATATCTTGAAAGACTCTGTTCAATAATCCGTCAGAGAGTAAGGGATTTAAAGGTGAGGAGAGTAAATCTTGATGATTTTCCAAACGAGGTTAAAAAAATAAAAGAGGTGTATAATGACGCCTGGAGCAGAAACTGGGGTTTTGTGCCAATGACTGATGCTGAGTTCAACCACATTGCAAAAACATTAAAGGACCTTGTAGTGCCGGAATTTGTAATAATAGTTGAAATTGATAATGTCCCTGTCGGTGTTTCGCTAACTGTTCCTAATTATAATTTTGTTCTAAAAAAACTCAATGGCAATCTGAATTTAATAGGAATGCTAAAATTTTTATATTATAAAAACAAGATAAAAGAGGCAAGATTAATGATTATGGGTGTTAAAAAAGAATATCAGAAATTAGGACTTGAGGCACTGATGTTTCTTGAAACATTTAAGGCCGGAATGAAACTCGGCTACAACAGCGGTGAGTTAAGTTGGACCCTTGAAGATAACTATCCAGTGAATAATACGATAATAAAAATGGGTGGCAGGTTATACAAAAAATATCGCATCTATCAAGGTACCGTATAGAAAACCCCAATTTTCTTGACAATTTTTCATTTTGGAATATAATATAATTTATGAGGAGGCATAATGACTTTTATTACGATGCTTGATGTGATTCCAGGTCGTGCTGATGAAATGCTTAATGCTGTCAAAACTTTAAAGATTCCTGAAGGAATAAAGATTAGAGAATTCTTATCCCTTTTTGGCAAACCCGATTATGTTTTAATATTTGAAGCACCAAATGAAGAGAAGGCGATGAATTTTATATTAAAATTTGTTGCATATGCAGTTCCCAAGACCTCGCTCGGCGTAAATGTGGAGTCTGTAAAATGACTGATTTAATAAATAAATTGGCGAAAGAAGAAGGAATAAATTCCGAAATATTGAAAAAAAATTTAAAGAACGGAACAGCAGTTTTAATAAAGAGCCGACTCCATCGTATAAAACCTCTAATTTTAGGAAAGGGATGCAGAATCAAGGTTAATGCTAATATTGGAACATCACCAGACTTTGCAAGTTTAAAATATGAGCTGAAAAAATTAAAGGCAGCGATTGAAAGCGGTGCTGATGCAGTAATGGATTTATCCACGGGGGGAAATATTGACAGAATTCGCAGAGAAATTGTGCATGCATCTTGTGTTGCTGTAGGAACCGTACCCATATACCAGGTAGCAATTGAAATGCGCAAGAAGAAAAAACCTTTCACAAAGGCAGGCGTAGATGAAATATTTGAAACAATAGAAAAACACCTTGCAGATGGAGTTGATTTTATCACAGTTCACTGTGGTGTTACTCAAGAAGCAATAAAAGGAATAGAAAAAAAGAGAAGGGTCTGCGGTGTGGTAAGCAGGGGTGGTTCAATGATGATTGAATGGATGAAAGCAAACAATAGAGAGAATCCTCTTTATGAATACTACGACCGGCTCCTTAAATTAGCAAAAAAATACTCAGCCACGCTTAGTCTCGGTGATGGTTTAAGACCTGGTGCGATCAGTGATGCTACAGACGAATATCAGGTAAGAGAACTTGTAATAATTGGTGATTTAGTAAAAGAAGCCAGGAAGAATGGTGTATCTGTAATTGTGGAAGGTCCGGGGCATATTCCAATTAATGAAATTGAAGCAAATATTAAACTCCAAAAAACAATCTGTGATGGTGCACCATTTTATGTTCTCGGCCCCCTGGTGACCGATATTGGAGCAGGATATGACCACATTGTTGCAGCAATCGGTGGTTCACTCGCAGGATATTATGGTGCGGATTTCCTCTGCTATGTAACGCCATCTGAGCACCTGGGATTACCCAGTATTGAAGAAGTACGCGAGGGTGTTATAGCGTTGAAAATTGCAGCGCATGCTGCGGATATCGCACGGGGTTTACCTAAGGCAAGAATGTGCGACCTGAACCTGTCAAAAGCACGATTTGCCCTTAATTGGAAAAAAATGTTTAAATACTTAATTGATCCCCAAAAAGCAAAAAAGATATTTTTACGGAAATACTCTCGCACAAGTCGCGCCTGCACAATGTGCGGCGAATTCTGTGCAATGAAAAAAACCCGAGAAATTTTCAGGAGGTAGCAATGCAGTTACGCGAAGAAATTCGTTTAAAAGGTATGAATTTTTCAAAGAGAAGCAGTATTGCAATTATGCTTTTCTGTATCCTGATTGAGTTGATTTTCTTATTCGGATATTTATTCAAATTCATGTATGTTCCTGTTCTTTTGCCCATAATTACTGCAGTTATATTCATTTATGCATTTGTTATTTTTAATCTTGTGCGCAGGAATATTTACTCTGCTCTATTCCCCTATAGTATCACTACTGTAACAATACTCGTTTTAACAGTATGTCTTGCCTTTGTAAATCCTCAAATTAGAATACCGTTTTTTATTATATACTTATATATCGCACTCCACCCTGCATACCTCCTCGGTATAAAAAATGGACTATATGCTATTGTGCTGACAGATATTGCCTACGGAATAATGGTACTATTAACCCAGCATCTCTATCCAGAAGTAAATCTGGGATTAGAGTTTACGAAACTCATATTTTTTACCTTTATAGCCTTTTTGCTCACCATTGATTTTGACCGTGATTTAGTCCGCTTGAGACGTTTCAGAACATTGATGGGAGAAGTTGAAAAAGGAGATCTGACTGTGCGGTTTGAAGAAAAAAATGGTTCACCAGATGAAATATCTCTGCTTGGCAGAACAATTAACAGACTTATATCGGCTGAGGCTGGTATTATAAAATTAATAATTGAAACATCACGGAACCTCAGTGAGATTGGAAGTCAAATTGCCTCTACTTCAAGTGAGCTTTCCACTGCAATTTCAGAAATCGTTTCTACAACTCAGAAAATGACAGAAGGTGTTGAACGTCAATATCAGGAACTTGATAAATCAATTTCTACAGGCAAATCATTAAGTGAGATAAGTTTTGAGGTGGTCGACAATATCAAAAAAGTCGAAGGTTATGCAGATAATTTTGCCACAAGCGCAAGCGAGGGGTTGAGTCAGAGTGATATTATGATAAAAAATATTGAAATCATAGGAACCAGATATGAATACCTCATTAGTTTGATGACAAAATTATATGACGTATCAAACACCATTACTAAAATTATTGAAACCATAAACAAAATCTCGGAGAAGATAAATATTCTCTCCCTTAATGCCTCTATTGAAGCGGCACGGGCAGGAGAGTTTGGTAAAGGATTTGTAATTGTTGCAGACGAAATAAAAAAACTTGCAGATAACACCCAAAATTCAGCAATGGAAATCGACGAAATTGTAAAAGAAATGATCGAATCTATCCGAACCGTAGCAGAAAGCTCAGAAGAAGTCAGAAAAGCAATTGATGATGGGAACCATGTTGTTAAATCCACCACTAATTCATTGCGCACTATCTCCAGTGCAGTGATAGAATTAAATACCGCAATAAAAAATATTAAAAATATAATTTCCCGAGAGGAAGAGGCAGTAACAAGTATATTAAAGCAAATTGAAGACTCATTTAATATTTCAAAAGAAAACTCTACCGCTGCCGAACAGATACTTGCTTCGTTAGAAGAACAATCTGCTGCAACCGAGGAGTTTACAGCAACAGGGCAGGAACTGCTCAATATTACAAATAGATTGTCAAAGGTGATACAGAATTTTAAGGTCTGATGGCTGATATCTTAATTGTTGAGGATAAAACGAGTTTCGCTGAAGTTCTGAAAATTGCACTTGATGAGGCAGGTTTTACAACACTGGTGGTAAAGAGTGGCCGTGAGGCAATCCAGGTTTTCAAGCGGGAGAAGATAAATCTTGTACTCCTGGATTTGCGTCTTCCTGATATTGACGGAATTGATGTTCTACGAGAATTGATCAACATTGACTCAGATGCAAAATTTATAATTATGACTGCATTTGGCACGATAGAGAGGGCGGTGGAGGCAATGAAATTAGGTGCCTGTGATTTTCTTACCAAACCATTTGACACCGAACAGCTCATTCTTACAGTTAGAAAAATAATCCAAGAACAAAAGGCGCATTACGAGAACATTCTACTCAAAGAGATGGTTGAAAATATGCATGGCTTCCCTGAAATTGTGGGAACGAGTGAGGCCATAAAAAAATCAATTGAATTGCTGAAAAAGGTTGCATCGACCGAGACAACTGTACTTTTCCTCGGCGAATCAGGTACTGGAAAAGAACTATTTGCAAGAGCCTGTCATAGTCTATCGCCAAGGAAGGAGAATCCATTTGTTACGATTAACTGCGCTGCGATTCCAAGTGAATTACTTGAAAACGAACTCTTTGGCTCTGAAAAAGGTGCCTTCACCGGTGCGGTGGCACGAAAGATTGGCAAATTTGAACTTGCCCACAGAGGTACAATATTTCTTGATGAAGTGGGTGATCTGGGTCTTGATTTACAGGCAAAGTTATTAAGGGTACTGCAGGAAAAAACATTTGAACGTCTGGGTGGAACTACTTCAATAAAAGTTGATGTGCGAATTATTGCTGCGAGCAATAAAGACTTGAGTGCCCTAGTCAGCGAAAAAAAATTCCGTGAGGACCTTTATTACAGATTGAGTGTTTTTCCTATCACAATTCCCCCGCTCAGAAATAGGAAAGAAGATATTCCTTTGCTCGTTAAACACTTTTTAAGAAAATTGAAATCAAACAAGCAAATTTCAGAATCTGCACTGCAAAAATTAAGAGATTATGACTGGCCGGGAAATGTGAGGGAACTGGAAAATACAATTGAACGGGCGAATATTCTTTCTTCAGATGTAATAAATCCTGAACATATACTTTTACCTTTGCGGGCAAAAAAACTAATGGAAATTTCAATAGAAAATATGGATTTGAAATCTGCATCCAGTTATGGCAGAGAAATGGCTGAGGCAGAACTTATAAGAAAGACCCTGGAACAGACCGAGTGGAACAAAGCAGAGACTGCAAGGAGACTTAGGGTATCATATAAGACACTGCTGAATAGAATTGCAAGATATAGACAGAAGGGACTACTGTAATTCAAAATTTCAAAGTTCCAACAATTAATTAAACCTCCAATAGAATTGTTAAATCCATATTCCGGTTTAGAATTTGCTCATTAAAATTTATTTGGACTTTGAGATTTCTATGGCTTTGCCACTGCATGCCGGGAGCCGGACTTGAACCGGCACTCCCCTTGCGGGGAAGCGGATTTTAAGTCCGCTACGTCTACCAATTCCATCATCCCGGCAGGAATGAAATATTATATTCAACATAATAACCTTGTCAACATAAGATTTAAACAGATTGACATTATGATTTTTATAGATATAATAGCGTAATAAACTTGACTCTTGCCTTTATCCTCCCTTGTCTGTGCGTGGCACAGAGCGACTTCGCGAGGGAGGATAAAAAGGCAGCCTGCCGAGATGGCGGAACTGGGAGACGCGGCGGACTCAAAATCCGCAGTGCCGAAAGGCGCGTGGGGGTTCAACTCCCCCTCTCGGCATAAGGGATAGGTGATGGGCTTTGTTCAATGGATGTGGTTGTTGGTAGGGTCTTTGTCAATTGTTTTTAAATTATCACACTGTCCAATTTTTTAAGATTATATCTTTTTGCGTGATTGATACTCTCAAAAGTGGTGTGCGGTCTATCTCCTTCCCCCCTTCCCGCGCTTTGATTATAAACTCTATGTAATTTTCAACCAATTTTAACTGTTCTAAAGGAATCGCTACTTCAGCAATTTCATCAATTTTAAAAGTTATGTTTTGACCCATACCAAGAATATATTTCAATCCTTTTGGTTTTTCAAAATCTATTTCATATTCATATTGGTTAATATCTTGGTTTAATATATCAAATCTGATATAAAAATTTATGTCGTCAAACCCATAATAGACTTTTGAAAATAATCCCGCAAATCTCTGCATTGTGCCACCAGTCCTTTTTAAGTCAAGATAACCTGCGTTATACCATTCATAAAAAAATGTCAATTTGCCGTCGATCGTGGGTGAGACATAATCTATAGGTTGTGTAGCATAAATTTCGGCTTGAGGATTTATCGGTAGAAATAATTCATGCGGTGGTTCAATATTCAGTTTTTTATATATCCAGATTGCATTCTGCCTGAATAGTTGGTCAAATACTTCGGTGGTAACAGAGAAAAAGTCATCTCCAAACCACCAGAACCAATCGCTACCCTCCAGAAAATAAAAACGCCTCCAGATTTCATTGTTTTTTATACCTAACTCAATAAGTTTATCACGTAAATTTTTTATGATTAACCATGCCTTATGGTCTTCAGGTTTACCAATCCAGATATTGAAATTTGCTCCAATCCAGGAGCCAGGGAATAAGTTTAAAAGACTATTAACTGTTTCTGGATGTTCATTTGCAAATTTTGAAAATGTTGTTGTTGGAATTTTTTCATCAGATATGGTTTTATAAAGCAACTGTAGAAAATCAGTCCCATCGTTCGTAAAATATTCCCAAGCATTCTCTCCATCAAGGATAACGGGAATAATAAATTTTTCTAACGCTGAAAGAGAACCAGCAATTTGTTTAATCCTGCCCACAAAATCTTCAACCGCCTTTTCTGGTTCCCATCTGTTATATACAAATGCAATACGATCTGATAATAGATGATCCCGGAAAAAGATTTTGATATCGCCCATTTTCCATGGTTTGTAAAGCAGATTGCTATGATTCGGAATTCCATTTTCATCCCGTTTGAATGCGACATTTATTGAGCGGGCAAGTATCTCTTCATCAGTGGCAATCCATTCAATGCCAGCATTGGATATAATAGGAATCAATTCCGAACAAACGCTTCCCTCTGATGGCCAGAGCCCTTTTGGTTTAAATCCAAAAATTTTTTCAAATATTTCTATTCCTTGTATTATTTGTTCCACTGCATCTTCGGGATGCTTAAACTCAAATGGAATTTCAAGAGTTGGATTTGAAATTTTAGCAAGATTGCTATCAATAAGCAAGGGTAGAATTGGATGTGATAGCGGTGATGTCGTGAGTTCAATCTGTCCTGATTCTGCTGCTTTTTTATATTCATCAAATATAGAATTGATTATTTTATTCTGAAGATTGATAATAAGTTCCTTATCCTGCTCCTTAAAATTCCTGCCCTTTTGATATAAATCATTTATTTCGGCTCTAAAAATAGGGTCGATCCAGGCAAGATTTGCCCATATTTGTAAATCCCGAAATTCGTCGGTTGTGAAACTTTCTGCGACGCTCGGCAGCTCTTCCGGCACGAGTTTTTTGCCTCGCTTCATCAATAAAGAAAAATATCTTGGGTAGGGTTCAACCATCTTTTCCCAGTTAGCGAGAAAGAAATCTTTTAGGATTTCGACTTTCTCATCAAATGTTAAGTCCTCAGCGCGTTTCTTGAACAACATAAACTGCCTGTCGGTACAGCGATTCTCCTTATAATCCTGAATCTGTGTAAGTAAAGTAGGGGTAAAATTAAATGTTGCATGAATATAAGGAAATTTTTGAAGATTTTTTAACATGTCAAGATAATCCTTTATCCCATGTAATCTTACCCACGGCATTGGAGAAATGTTATCTTCAGGATTGTAGTATATCGGTTGATGGAAATGCCAAAGGAATGCAACCGATAGATTATTCATAAATTATGCATAGCTGGAAAAAAAACACCCAAAATACCTGAAAATTGATTAATAATCACTATTTATTAAAATACCCGAGATAGAATCTGGCTTCATTGGTTATGTCTTGAGGTGGATTTTGTTCAAGAAGTTTTTGCAATATCTCCCGAGCCTTCTGTGTATTACCTAAAATTCCATTTACTCTTCCCCAAGAAAGCATCCCCAAATAATAAAAATGGGAATTTTTATTGTGCGTAACTTTCTCATAGTATTTCACTGCTCGTTCATAGTCTTTTAAACCTTCTGCAGAACAGCCGGCAGCGATTTGCGCTGAAGATGTAAGGAGAAAATCATTTTTCTCTTTGTGAAGAAATTTATCAAAATAATCAAGCGCCTCACTAAATCTTCCTGTATTGTAAGTTATTACACCAAGATAATAATACGCTACTTTTCCTGGTCTGGTATTACTGTGTTTTTCGGCTAATTGTAAAAAAAGATTTTCTGCTTCCTGAATCTTACCCATATTTATAAAATTTATCGCCTGGGTATACATTAATTCTGCCTCAGGATTAATCCGTTCTGACGGATATATAAGATATCCTATAATAAATATCGCCGCAATCAATCCAATACCTATCCAGATTGCAATATCACGATGCCGTACAATAAATTTAATTAAATTTTCCATTGTACGCTGGAATGAGTCTTCAGTCTTCACGCCCCGTTTCATATCTTTCATAAAGCTCCTAAATACCCCTGACCCGATTTGAACGGGTGACCTGCGGTTTAGGAAACCGCTGCTCTATCCTGCTGAGCTACAGGGGCACAAATATTGTTAGATTATATAAAATTTATAACAAAAGTCAATAATTATTTACCATTAAATCTGATTGACAAGTAAATTATTTTATGTATAATGAAATTAATGAAGCGAGGATTGGTTATAATTCCGACCTATAACGAAGCCGTGAATATTGAGAAAATAATAAATGCTGTCCTTTCTAAGTCTGAACAGCTTGAAATTCTTGTAATTGATGATAATTCTTCGGATAATACCTCAGAAATTGTTGAAAATCTGATGAAACAAAATAATAGAGTGCATATCATCAAGAGACCCAGGAAGATGGGACTTGGTACTGCCTATGTCACTGGATTTGGATATGCGCTTGAAAATAACTATGATTTTGTTTTTGAAATGGACGCAGATTTCTCACACGACCCCAATGATCTAACAAGGTTCATTGAACTTTTAGCTAAATATGATTTAATCATTGGGTCTAGATATATAAATGGTGTGAGTGTTGTCAACTGGCCAATGAAGAGATTATTACTGTCTTTTTTTGCCTGTATATTTGCAAGGATTGTCACCGGTGTTCCGGTTCGAGATCTTACTAGCGGATTTAAATGTTATTCGCGCCGTGCGCTCGAGAGTGTAAACTGGAAAAAATTTAAGGTTGATGGCTACGGATTTCAAATTCAGAGTGTTTATGGAGTTTTCTCTGCCGGTCTGCCAATAATAGAAATACCAATAATCTTTGTAGAACGGAGGGCAGGAACATCAAAGATGTCAAAGAAAATAATCTGGGAAGCATTCTGGTTGGTTTGGAAACTACGCCTTATGTCGATATTCAACAAAAAATGGCTCAGTAAATGATTTCAATTAAACTTTTTATTATTGCCATCTCATTAAAGCCAGTTTTCTATACAAATCACAATTATGTATATAATATCGCAGTCAATGCTTCATCTGTTTATGCAGCAACAAACGGTGGTATTGTGGCCTACAATTATCTAAATAATAATTTTAAGGTTTTAACGAACACCGATGGATTAACAACTAATCGTCAGAAATGCATCGCAATTGATAGTTCGGGTAATATCTGGGCAGGTTCAGATAATGGCCTTGTCCAGATTGATAAATCATTCAATAATATTCAGATTTATCCGATTGAATGTCTACCTTGCACGAGGGTGAATACAATTTATTGTTTAAAAGATACAATCTTAGTGGGAACCCAAAACGGCTTGTTGGTGATAGATACAAAAGGCACATCAGAGAATTTTCAGGATGATAAAGTTTTAAAGATCTATGATTTTCAAGGATTATCTTCTAATAATGTTTTGACAATTGAGGTTGATACCTTTTTCTGGATTGGTACGGATGAAAAGATAACAAGATTCACCAATGATTTTCAGAATTATACTATCTATGGTATGGAAAATGGATTGCTCAAAAATTATATTGTGAAAATAAAAATTATAGATTCAGGTCTCTATGTGGGAACCGATGGAGGATTAAACAGATTTACAGGAACCCATTTTGATACGCTAATAACCGGTTATAAAATTGTTGATATAGAAAAGGCAGGCGACTCACTCCTTCTTGCCCTTGATTCCCTTCGTCAGATCGGGATATTTTTTCAGGGGAATTTGAGCCTTTTGAATAGCGGTATTCCCTATTTGATCAGGATAAATGATATTGAAAACTATAAAGGAATTTGGTTCTGCGCCACTGGTAATTCCTTTAAATCCGATTATTTCGGCGAAGGGATAGGAATTTATAATTTTGTAAATCAACAATGGGAATTAAAAAAAGATAATTGCCTTGCTTCAAACCACATTTGTAGCATAACTGCAAACCGACATGGCGTTTTCATTGCTCATGGGACACGAAATGTTGATGCGCGCGGGGTTAGCTGGCTTAAAACCAATCAAACTTGGCAAAATTTATGTCAAGATTCACTCGTTCCCACGAAATTCGTTCACCGCTGTATCACTGCACCAGACAAAAAAATCTGGTTCGCTCTGCATTATACAGATTCCTTAATCGCAATTTCCTACGATCCAGAAAATAATTCCTGGTATTATTTGAAACAAAAATATCGTGGTATTGATAGTACCGTAGCGATATGGGATTTGAAATTCGACCTGAGGAATAATATGTATCTTTCCCTTGCTGGGCCATCAGATAAAATCTGGGTTTTTGATTCTGCACTGACAGTAGCATATCTCCTTGGTGATAGAACCCCGGGATTTGAAGTTGAACTTGCAATTGATTCAAGTCTGCATGTGTATAGCACGGTCTTTGATGCCGCAGGCGGTGTATTAATGATTGATACTAAAGGAACAATCTTTGACCGCGGGGATGATATTAATTTAAAGTATGGGAAGACCGATGGATTGCTTTCGCAATTCTGCTCTGGTATAACGGTAGATGAAAGAAACAATGTTTACATTGCCAATGAAATTGGCGTTTCAGTGCTTCAAAATAATCGCTTTGAGTACATAGAAAATTTCAATGGTGGCATGATTTATGATGTGCTCGCAGATGGCGAGGGCAGGGTATGGATAATGGCTGACAACGGAATATATGCTTATGATATTAATTACAAAATATTAAAAGGTTTTCTCTTTAATGAATTGAGTGTTAATGTAGAATTTCTGCCGGTAAGCAATGAAATAATACAGGTCCAGGGGTTTTTCTATGATTCTTTACGTTCCTGTTTCTGGTTGGGGAGCGAGAATGGACTGTTGAAACTTGAAATCTGCAAAAGTGACACATCTTTATTAGATAGTGTTATAATCTACCCCAATCCGGTAATAAGAGGCGGTGTTGTGCGCATTAAAAATATTCCCGACGATGCTACGGTAACCATATTTTCAATTTCGGGTAGGAAGTTAGCGCAGGGTTTAAACCCTAATTCCTTGGGCGAAGTTCTCTGGCAAATTCCATCTAATATACCAAGTGGTTTATACTTCGCATTAATTATTACCGGTAATGATAAAAAGGTTTGCAAGTTTGCTATTGTCAAATAGATTGCGACGCCCCGCTGTAGTTATTTTCCTATATTATGCATGAGTATAGTGTAACCAAATCACTCGTTGACCTTTGTCATCAGGAGGCGGAGAAACACAAAATAAATCTCGTGAAGGTAATAAAAGTTCGCCTCGGGAAATTTACCGGATTTTCGCCGGATGCAATAAATTTTTATTTTGATTATTTGAAAAACGGTACACGATGTGAAAATGCTAAGTTGGTATTTTTTGAAATACCGATAAGGATAAAATGTGACGACTGCAATTTTGAAGATCAAATAGACGAACCGCTGTTTATCTGCCCAAAATGTGGTAAGACATCAATCTCAATATTATCGGGTAGAGAATTTTATGTAGAATCAATAGAAGGTGAATAGAAAGGAGTATTGATGAAGATCAATATTCTTAAACCTGTTTTGGTTTCAAATCAAGAAAGGGCAAAAGCGAATAGAAAATTTTTTGATAAATCACATTCGTTGGTTTTGAATATCATCGGTTCACCGGGTTCAGGGAAGACATCGGTGATAGAGAATATCGTAAAACGACTAAAACCCAGATACAAAATACTTGTAATAGAAGGAGACATAAAAGGTTCAATTGATAGTGAAAGATTGGGTAAATTAAAGATAGATACAATCCAGATAAATACCCAGACTGAATGCCATCTTGATGCATTTATGATTGCTCAGGCGTTGCCAAAGATTGAAAAATCCTATGATTTAATACTTGTTGAAAATGTTGGTAACCTTGTCTGCCCTGCTGAATTTGAAATTGGTGAAGATTATAAGGTTGCGATTCTTTCCGCCCCTGAAGGTGATGATAAACCGATTAAATACCCATTGCTGTTTCATTTAGCAAAGGTCGTTCTCATTAATAAAATTGACCTTCTTCCCTATTTGGATTTTAAGATAAAAAAGGCAAGGAAAAATATAGTAGATAAAAATCCTAGGGCACTAATATATGAAGTTTCAGCCAGAAATGGAAAAGGCTTTGACAAACTCGTCCATTTTATAGAAAAAGAACTGTCCAGGAAAAAATAATAGAGCGATTTATTAATGACAAGAAGCCTTGTTCAAGTCAAAGGAATCGTTCAAGGGGTGGGGTTCAGACCTTTTGTTTACCGTCTGGCAAATAGGTTAAACCTCACCGGATTTGTCCGCAATACATCCTATGGCGTAGAGATAGAGATTGAAGGAAATACCAAAAGGATAAAAGAATTTTTAAAACGCCTCTCCTTAGAAAAACCGGTTGCCTCAATAATTGAGTTAATTACGGTCAGGCAGATTCCCGCAAGAAGGGAAAAGACGTTTGTCATAAAACAAAGCAAACGCGCTGAAGGGTTTACTCAGTTATCACCGGATATTGCAACCTGTAAAGATTGTTTGAAAGAATTCTTTAATCCTGAAGACCGTAGATATAAATTTCCTTTTATAAATTGTACAAATTGTGGCCCAAGATACTCAATAATCTATAATACCCCTTATGATCGGGCACAGACTTCAATGAGAGAGTTTAGAATGTGTCCGGAGTGTGAAAAGGAATTTGAAGATATAAATGACCGCAGATTCCATGCCCAACCCGATTGTTGCTTTGTCTGTGGCCCTGAGTTTTCGTTATGCTCAATTGCTGGAAAAAGAATTAAAACGAAAGACCCCATCAGTGAAGCGATAAATCTATTAAAAAAAGGTGAGATTATTGCGATAAAAGGGATCGGTGGATTCCATATCGCCTGCGATGCCACGAATTGCAGCGCAGTAAATAAATTAAGGCATTTAAAAAATCGTCCGACGAAACCATTTGCAATAATGGCTAATGAAAAAGACATAGAGAAAATAGTAAAAATAACTTCTCCAGAAAAAAAGATAATAAAATCACCTGTCGCACCAATAATGCTCCTTGAAAAAAAGAAAAGTATGATATGTGAAGAGGTTGCGCCAAAGAATCCTTATCTGGGAGTGATGTTACCGTATGCACCGGTTCATTATCTTCTTCTGGAGAAAATACCGTTCCTTGTTATGACAAGTGCTAATATTGCAGATGAACCACTTGCAAAGAATGAAATAGAAATAAAGAACAAACTTAGAAAAATAGTTTCCTTCTATCTTACCCACAATCGTAAAATCATAAACAGATGTGATGATTCTATAGGATTTTACCTCAAAGACCGTGGATTTTCAATAATTCGTCGTTCAAGGGGTTATGTGCCGGTGCCTATTGAATTACCATTTTCTGTAAAACCGACTCTCGCAACTGGTCCTTATTTAAAAAATACCTTTACTCTTGCGGATAAAAAGAGTGCCTATGTTTCACCCCATATCGGAGACCTTGATAATTCTGAGACACTAAATTTTTTCCATGAAATGGTTGGGAATTATAAAAGATGGTTCAAGATTGAGCCAGAATTGGTTGTGCACGATTTACACCCGGATTATCTATCTACCAAGATTGCCGCTGAAATAGCAAAGAAAAAAGGACTGAAGATAATTGGTATCCAGCATCACATTGCCCATATCGTTTCCTGCCTTGGCGAGAATAAAATATCTGAACTGGCAATCGGTATTGCGTTTGATGGGACCGGATACGGATTTGATGGGAATATCTGGGGCAGTGAATTCTTTATCGGCGATTTGAATAGCCTAAAGAGAGCTGCACACCTTGAGTACCTTCCACTGCCCGGTGGTGAAGAAAGTATAAGGAAACCGTACCGGATCGCCATAGCATATCTATATAAAATTTTTGGCAAAGACCTATTCCATTTTTCCGGAAGGCAGATCTATAATAATATAGAAACTTTACATCTGAAATCTTCCCATCATGAGAATGATGTGATTATCAAGATGATTAACCAGAACTACAATCTTGCTTATACATCAAGCATGGGAAGATTATTTGATTGTGTATCGGCAATGCTTGATATAACTCAGGAGATCACTTATGAAGCGGAGGCGGCAATAAATCTTGAATATGTTGCAAAAAAGGGGCTAAGAGAGTATTATCCCTATGAAATATCACATAGAGATAGAAAAGCAAGGGAATGGTGGGAAAATGAAATTGAACTTGTACTTGGAGTTCGTCCGATACTTGAAGGTATTTTGAATGATATAAAAAAAGGCATTTGTAAAGACATCATTTCAGCCAAATTCCACAATACGGTCGTCCAATTTTCACTTGACATCGTCAGGAAACTACGTAGAATTTATGGTGTGAACAGAGTTATTTTATCTGGCGGAGTTTTTCAAAATAGATATTTGTTGAATTTAATGATAAGACGCTTGGAAGATAATGATTTCAAGGTTTTTACGCATCATAAACTACCAACAAATGACGGCTGTATCTCTTATGGGCAGGTGATATGTGGAAACTTAATAAGTGGGAAGTGAAAAGTGGAAAGTGAGTGGATATGTGTTTGGCAGTAGTCGGGAGAATAGAAAAAATTGATGGTGATATGGCGATTGCCGAAATTATGGGTGTACGGAAGGAGATCTCTATCGTTCTCACACCTGAGGTAAAAGTTGGAGATTATGTAATGATACATGCGGGTTTTGCTATAAACCCAATAGATGAAGAAGAGGCAAGAAAGACCGAAGAACTTTTGAAAGAAATCGCAAACTATTCATAGTTATAAAAAGTATTAATTGCTATTGTTATAATGTTTAGATTTGACCCGAATAGTTTTCCAAATAATTTTTTCTTTTTAACAATTCTATTATTTCCCCCGCACTGCCCACCAGTCTTTTTCACCAAGACCATCTCCATAGAATTTTCCTTCTATCCGTTCCCAATCATCTGAAATCTTCCCTTTTAAAATAATACGCCTTTTTGTTGTGGTCCAGTAAAACACATTGCGTTCCTTACAATTTACATTGCCATCGGCAAGAAAATCATTCTTTGAAATTAAACCATTTATCTCACCGCTATAAGTCATCTCCTCTTTAGGCTGGTGAAAGTATTTTATTTTAATCTGACCATTTTTTTGATTTATTGTCATTTTAAAAGAAGCATTATATGAAATTCCTTCCTGTCCAATCTTTCCTTTCCAGTCACCAACCAGGTTTTTAAGGGTAATAACGCCCAGATTCAGTGTCTCACCTGATATAAGGTTTATGTCTCTCGTAAATATTTGATAGCCCGGCATTCTCAATTCAATCTTATGCGGAATTGCCTGTATTTTTTCAGATATATAGGGTGTTTTGCCAATGAGTATCCCATCAAGATATACATCTGCACTCTCGGGCTGAGAGTTTATTTGGAATACACCATAAATTGGAACAAGACTTGCATTGATCACGGTATTTTTAGCGAATCCAAGATTTACTCTTGCCTGCCAATTCTCATATCCTTGTCTTTCTATATCAACGATGTGAGACCCTATGAAGAGTTTTGGTGTTTCATAAACACCCATTTTTTTATTTACCATTTCCATCCGTCTTCCATCAATTAAAATCGTTAAATCAGTTGCGGGTTCAACATTTATTATAATTCTATTGCGGGTCAAATTCCACAATAAAATTACGATAATACAAACTGCAACTGCACTGCCAGCGATAAGCGATAATTTTCTAATAAAATTTCGCTGTGCGGTTAAAATCTCGGTTCTTGTTTTTTCCAGAATTTCCTGATATTGTTTATTCTCTGGATCACATTTAATTGCCCTTTCAAAAAAAGATAATGCTTCTCTCTTTTTGTTTTTATTTATTTTATCTGTACCAATCTTTGAAAAAATCAATGCCAGTTCTTTGCGTAATTGTTCATCTATTCTATCAAATGGTTCCTGTATCTTGGATATAAAATTTTCAGTTCCGTTAATATCTCCTTTGTCAAAACTGGCGAATGTCAGATGGGTATATATTGTATTCTGCATTTCATCATTTATTTCTTCTTTAGTTAACAACCTATTGAACATCTCAATAGCCCTGTCGTAGTTGCCATTTTCATAATAATATTTCCCGATCGCCATTCCCAGTTTTGTGTCTTCTATCTTCATCTCTTCCATCTTTTGATAATACTTAGCAAGCCCTTCCATATCATTCTGGTCGGTGAAATACTGGACAATCTCTTTGATGACCTGTTCATTATCGGGAACAAGTTGCTCTAATTTCTGTAATTCCAAAAATGTCTTTTCTTTATCACCCTTTTGTTTATAAAGATTTTTCATCAGCATATGAAATTCGACGCTCTCCGGTTTGATCTTGAGTACCTTCTCACCTATGGCAATTGCTTCAATAGTTTTATTCTGAAGATAGTATACACGGAATAGACCGATAAGCGATTCTTCAGAATCAGGTTTGATGTGCAAAGCGGAACGGAATGACTTCTCAGCATTGCTGAGGTCATTTATTTTAAGATAAATCAACGCCGACTTGCTATGGGCATCAAAATTACTCGGGTCTATCCCTAATGCGATTTTATACTCATCAAGTGCCTCATAAAGGAGTCCATTCCTTTGATAGAGGCTTCCAAGTTCAACACGCAAATTTACATCTTTAGGCTCAGATTCAATCTTTTTTCTTAAAAGATTGATGTGGGCAGTGGTTTCGGTGCTGAGGGTTATCAGGATTGTGCCGCAGGAATTACATAATTTATAATTGTCTTTTATTGGTTCACCACAATGAGAACAATTATTCATAACCCCTACCTTTTTTTGTCAAATACGCCATATAGTAAGTATATAAACATTCAATAATATGTCAAGGTGGTTCAGTAATGAACCTTCTCCATTTTTGTTAAATATGACGCTTTCTTCAGGTTAAATAAGAACTATAGAAATTTCATAAGACTTGTAGCGGCAGTCCGCTTCACTTTATGGTGAATTGGGTTGAACCGAGACTCGGAGTGGCAGACCTTGGTCTGGAGATATTTGAAAAGCCGAGTAAACTCGGCTACTACATTTAATTAATATTGATATGTTGACTATAATAATCGTTAGGCAGTTTAAGAGTTAAAAATAATTTGAATAAATGTGGAGATGACTTAGAGATTGGCAGATGCCCTGCTGATTGACTTTAATGATAAACCTGATATAATTATCTATGATTCAGCAATTAAATGAATTTAAATATCATGCTGAAACCGGGAAGGTATATATCGTATATTTTTTAAAATTCTGGAAGGATGTAGATGATTATGTAGTAAAATATCAAATTAGAGGGGTGGATAAAGATTTATTCTGGTATGGAAGGATATCAAAAGAAAGGGCTTTGATTGATTTAAAAATCGATTTAGATGGAGTTAAATCAATCTCTGAGGAAGAATTGGAAAAGAAGATTAAAGAACACATCATGGTTTTATTTACAACAGTTACTAAAAAAGGGCTGGATAGAGGATTTGAAGAATCGGATATTGAATTTGTATTTTATAAAGAGCCGTTTGTGACAAAAAGGGTTTGGAAAGGATAATGTTTTTAGATTGTAAAGATGATGTTTTTATAATGAAAAAATAAGCCTTGCATTCTCCGGAAGGATAGGTATAATATGCAGTGAAAAAAATTTTACTACTTGATGCCAATTCTTTGATATTTCGTGCCTATTTTGCCTTTATCAAGAACCCGTTGAGAAATTCAAAAGGGCAGAATACTTCAGGAATCTTTGGTTTTCTTAATTCACTAAAAAAAATAAAGACAAAATTTGACAGTGAATTTATCGTACTGACATTTGACTCCCCGGGTGAGACCTTCAGAGATCGGGTTTTTAAAGAATATAAGGCAACTCGTCCACCTGCCCCAAAAGATATTCCATTCCAGATTGAAAAAGTTAAGGAAATAAGTAATTATCTTGGTATTAAAAGCTTTGAGGTACGCGGTTATGAAGCGGATGATGTCCTTGCAACTCTGGCAAATAAATTGAAGGATTATGGCGAAGTCTATATTGTGAGTTCGGACAAAGACCTTATGCAACTCATCTCGGACAATATATTTATCTATGATGTTTTTAATGATATTGTATATGACGCAGAAAAGGTAAAAGAAAAATTTGGTGTTGAACCCGCACGGATCGGTGAATACCTTGCACTTTGTGGTGATTCAATTGATAACATTCCGGGTGTTCCGGGAATTGGCCCCCATCGGGCGCTTGAGATTTTAAAAAAATATCCGAACCTTGAAGCGGCAATGGAAAAAGAATCAAAATTAAAAGAGCATCGTGATGTGCTCATCCTCTCAAAAAAGCTTGTAAAGCTTGAGATGAACGCACCTATTGAAATTAAACCTGAAGACTTGGCAATTAAGCATTTCGACACGGAAAATCTTTTAAAAGTCCTTTCTGAACTTGAATTTCATTCTTTAATAAAGGAATTTGCACCGAGGTTCGATGCAAAGAATTTTAATAAAAAAACCGGCATATCTGATGCTGCAATAAAAAAGGATGTCGGTATTGCGGTTTATGAAGATAAAGTTTTTTTAAGTTTTAATGAAGGCGAAATTTATATTACGACATTGAAGGATGGAGAAAAGATTATATCTGATACAGGGATAACAAAGATTGGATTTGATTTAAAAGATCTATGCAAATCAATTCCCCTGACGCCACCACTATTTGATGTGAAGATTGCATCCTGGCTTATAGAGCCAAATATAAAGAACGACCGATTTGAAGATATCTGTCTAAAATATCTCCATAGTTATGTTGAATCATCGCCTGAAGCCATATCTAATCTCTCTTTGAAACTCTATCCCGTTTTAAAGAAAAGACTTGAAGAACTGGATGAATTCATACTCTATAAGAAGATTGAAGAACCATTAATAAATGTGCTGGCAAAGATGGAAAAAAGGGGAATTGGTATTGATGTCAATTTTTTAAAGGAGTTAAAAAAACGACTTGAAAAGGATATTGGACTCCTTGCGGATGAATGTTATAAGAGCGCGGGTTGTGTCTTTAATATCAATTCGCCCAAGCAACTTGCGGAAATTTTATTTGGGAGACTGAAATTAACACCGGTGAAAAAAGGGAAGTCACATTATTCTACCGACTTTGAAGTGCTTCAGCAATTGAGTTTGAAACACGAATTACCCCGCAAAATCCTTGAATATCGGGAACTCGCAAAGGTTTCCAGCACATACATTGACCCGTTGATTGAACTGGCAAAAGATGGTAGAATACATACCACATTCAATCAAACTGGAACTGCTACCGGCAGGCTTTCATCAAGTAATCCGAACCTCCAGAATATTCCAATCAGAAGTTACTGGGGAAATGAATTGAGAAAAGGATTTATTGCCCGGAATGGCTTTTTACTAATTTCTGCTGACTATTCCCAGATTGAATTGCGAATTCTTGCACATATAACCAAAGACAAAAACCTCATTGATGCTTTTAAATCAGGACGCGATATTCATAACCATACTGCATCATTGATATTTAATATCCCTGAAGAAAAGGTGAATGAACATCAGAGACGGATAGCAAAAGTGGTAAATTATGGTTTGATTTACGGAATGAGTGAGTATGGACTTGCCCAGGAATTGGGTATATCCCAGGAGGAAGCAAACCAATTTATTCAGTCGTATTACACATTATATCCTGGTGTTGAAGAGTGGAGAAAAACGGCAATAAAGAGCGTTGAAGAAAAAGGCTATACCGAGACGATATTTGGTAGAAAAAGACCTGTCCCTGAAATACATTCAGAAAATTTTAATATCAAAGAATCCGCAAAGAGACTGGCGATAAATACACCAATACAAGGGACCGCGGCGGATTTAATTAAAATTGCAATGATTGAGGTTGAAAAAAGGCTCTCGGATGCAAAATTTGCAAGCGGACTTGTATTATCGGTTCATGATGAACTTCTATTTGAAATAGAAGAGAAACGCGTTGAAGAGGCAAAAGAAATAATAAAGGATGTAATGGAAAATATCTATAAATTTGCGGTGCCGATTGAGGTGGATATAGGCACCGGAGAGAACTGGAAAAAGGCGCATTGATGCAGTTCTTTTTTATACCATTAATAATTTATTGTCAGATTGTCAGCCTTGAGCAAGGACAATTTTATGGTTTTGATTCACCACCCTATCTAACACCAACATCATCACCATCCACTTCAATGGTGATTAATTGGAACACAAAATTGTCAGTGCCGAGCAGGATTGCTTTTGGAACAGACCTTTTATTAAAAGATACCATCAGGATAAATAAAAATACAAACTTTCATCACATAATTATCAATAATCTCAATCCTGGGACAGAATATTATTATAAAATCTTGCCGGATGGAGATATTAAGAAATTTAGAACTTTTCCACAGTCTCCAGATTCCTTTAATTTTATTGTCATTGGTGATACACGAACTGATTCTATAAGCCATCAGGCAGTAATTGATAGAATTGTACAATATGATTTTGAATTTATTGTTCATTCAGGAGATTTCGTTACCAGGGGTTACAGTTCTGACGATTGGAGGACATTTTTTAACATAACGGACAAAATCATTTCAAAAAAACCATTTTTGCCCACGATCGGCAATCATGAAAAGCCGTTCTGTCAGTATGATACCCTCTTTGCCCTGCCCGGATTAGAAGATTTTTACTCGGTGCGGTTTGCCAATCTTTGTATTATCTGTTTAAATACTGAGATTGAATTAAACGGTTATCAAAAGAAATGGCTTACAAACGAATTGAAATTTGTCTCTACTGATACGACGATTGACTGGATATTCGTGAATTTGCACAGGCCACCTTATTCTTCAGGGAGCCATGGTAGCGATATGAATGTGCGCAAATCCTGGTGTCCTATATTTGAAGAATATGGTGTGGATATGGTATTTTGTGGTCATGACCATTCTTATGAGAGAACAAATGAAATAAATGGAGTGGTTTATATCGTCAGTGCCGGCGGTGGTGCTCCTCTTTACAATGTCGGGAAGAGTGAATGGACCGCATATTCAGAAAAGACCCATCATTTTTGTCTTGTAAAGATTAAACAGAAAGAATTGTTATTAAATGCAATAAAACCTGATGGATCGGTCTTTGATTCACTGAGGTTAAAAAAATGAATATCCCTGTTTTTGACCTCCACTGTGATACACCTTTGAATATTAAAAAGAAAAAATTCAATCACCTGAAGCCCAGCCATCTTAATCCCGCGGTATTTTATGGAGCAATATTTGCCCATTTTATCTATCCAAAAGAAAAAAAGCCATTTGATGCAGGAATTAAACTCATTTTGCAAACGATAAATTATCTGAGAAACAGACGTGAAATAAATATTGTTTATACTTTTAAAAAAATCCTACCCAGTAAGATGAATATTATCCTCGGTGTTGAAGGCGGCCATATATTTGATGGTGAATTTACCCAGTTTGAGACACTTTATGAACTTGGGGTGAGGGTATTTACAATCACCTGGAATAATTCAAATAGATTTGCCCATTCGGCATTTGATAATGATAAAAAAGGATTAACAAGGAAAGGTAGGGAATTTATTAAATTACTTAAGGATTATGAAATAATAATCGATCTTTCCCACGCCTCAACTCGAACAGTAATAGAAGTTTGTGAAATCTGTGAAAATCCGGTGATTGCCTCCCACTCGTGCATCAGGAGATTAAATCCATTTATCCGAAATATTGATGACCGGGCAATAAAAGAAATTGTTAATAGAAATGGCGTTATTGGTATAAACTTTTCTAAGAAACACCTTGGGACTCATAATGTAGTTGAGCATATTGACTATCTTTATAAAAATTTTGGAATTGATAGCGTGGGGCTGGGTAGTGATTTTGATGGAATCACTGATCCAATTTTGAAATGCCCTGAAGGATATATAAAAATTGGAAATATGCTAAGAGAAAAAGGTTATAGAGAAAACCAAATTGAAAAAATATTTCATAGAAATTTTTTGAGGACTCTCAGAAAATTATAAATTATGGTGTTACATCTGTATAACGCACGATAAATGCGGAATGCTCGTAAATTTCCTGGAGTTTAATATTTCTATCAATAAGAATTTTTTTTATTTCTGGTAACCTTCCTTTTACGATTTGGACATGGGCTTTTAATAACTCACAATATTGCTTTGTTCTTAATTTTGTGCCATAAAGAATTTGTATTGGACATCTTCCACCACAATAAAAGTGGATTTCGCAATTATAACAACCGAGTGTGTTTTTCAATGATAATATTTGATCAGAATTTTGTTTCAATTTTTTGCCAATCTCAAAGGGCAGGTCAACACAGGCAAGTATCTCTCCGCCCACAAGGTCATAATTTGTTTCTAATTCTGCACCGCAGGCAGTATGATTCCGGCATTTTCCGGTAATTAGATATAAAATCAATTCACTGAGATGGATAATGGGTAATAAAATTCCATTATTTAAATTTTTTATATATTCATCAACGATTATTTTTAAATCGTTTATATAATTTTTATAATATTCAGAAAAATTTTGAAAGTCATCTTGGGTTTCGAGCCAGTGCCAGAAAAAATGATGAACAAGTCCTTGCCCGTATAAATTCATGAATTCATCAAAACATTTCATTAATGACTGTTCTTCGCGTAAGGTTGACCACATCAATATTTTCCCACGATATATATCTTTCACAAATACGAGATTTTCTCTGATTCTTTTGAGATCGGTTCCAATCCGCACCCGGTTATGCTGTTCTTCATCTCCATCAATAGATACTGCATAAATCCAGATATTTCTTGCAATCTCTGGATATTCTTTAAAAAATTGGGCAAGAAATTCTCCATTGGTATAAATCATAAATTTGACCCGGTTATTATCTTCACCTTTTCTCAAATCCTCAATTATCGGCACAAAGCGATGTGGTTCAAGGAGTGGCTCTCCGCCGTAAAAACAGATCGTTGCCGGCAGTTCTTTGTTTTTCTTGAGTATTTCTTTTATAATTTTTAAATCTCGTGCTACATTAATTTCCAATCCTTCGGGATTTAATCCGGAGTTATTTGTAATCGTTTGATTGATGCATTCCTGGCATCGAGCATTACACTTGCTTGTAACGAAAAGGTTGATGATCAGCCCTGTGTCCTCCTGAAAATCAGAATGCATCACTAATGCTCCTCTTTAAGTTTGAATTGGTTTAAATTTTTGAAAGACCTGCTCTTAAAGATTTTCAATGGAGGTGAGCGGAGTCGAACCGCCGACCTATGCGTTGCAAACGCATTGCTCTCCCAGCTGAGCTACACCCCCTGACAGATGGTCTTTGGTTATTGGGTTTGGAATTGAAATTTCCGAGCCCAAAACCTACATTCAGAATTTTCCAAAATTTAAATCAATCCCGAAAGATTTGAAAAAAGTGGTTTCTTTGTTAAAGAACCTTTCTTGATTGAGATGAAAATCAATATTAAATTCCCTTATGCGCAACCCAATTCCTGGTTCTACCGTCCATCCCTGAGGCACAAAATCTTCATCAAACTCTTCACGCGCACCCATTCTGAGATAGAAGGTTTTGTTCAATGGTAGTTCAAAACCTGCAAAGAAATAGGCGCGGTCAGGTGTAATATCGCCTTCACGCAATAAATATTCCAATCCCAATATCGCAAATCCATCATTCAGAATGAGCCTCTGGAGTGCGAGACCGATATTGTGGCTTTGATAATCATAAGGAGCAGATTGAATATTCAATGAATACCTTGGGATGAGAATGTATTCTGCCTTTCGCTTGAGCAATCTAAGATGGAAATCATAACCTTCGTTAAGATTTGTTTCATTATTGATAATGCCAGATAAATCAACCCGCATATCAATCGTTGCATAACCCAATCCAATGCCAAAGCGATAATGGTCTTTGACCGGTGAACCCATCATGCCGAGTTCAAATTTTTTTACAGTAATACCATAACCGATGTTGAAATTTTTATCCTGCCAGAAACCGACTCCACCATATTTTCCAATAGGTGTGATCACTACACCAAAATCGGTGCCTGATGAAAGTATATCTCCATAGAAATTATTTGGAAATACATTTATGTGTTGTGGGTAGATGTCTATGTTCACCGGGTCATCTATATAATCGCCAATCATCAGGGTGTTCATTCTTGTCCAGTTTGCCCATACTGGACTTAGAATAATCATTAAGAGAGTAAAATTTATTATCTTCATAAAAGATTATATCCAGAATTCCAATTTAGTCAATGCAGTATTTAAATTATTAGCAAAAACACTATCCTATCTTCCTGATAGCAATCTCTTAAGTATATAACCAGTCATCACACGATTTAAATGTTCAAAACCAGCACTGCCGATAAGGTCGGTTATCTTAATCTCTGTCATGTAGCACTCATCGCTATCAATGTGTTTCTTTTCCACTTTTATTGGATATTCCACATCAAAGGCAAGCATAAACTCTTTAAGCGGAACATTGAAAATTCCCTTTTCTGAGTATTCAGAAATCAAACTTTCGATATCCCGGCGATTATGGGATAATCTTTCTATCTCTTTCTCAATCTCACCACGTGCACTGGTAATTTTTCCAAAGTAAAATTGTAATTCAGTGGGATTATTAATTTCTTTCAGTCTTTCAGAACCCTTTTTTAAAGCACCTTCAAGAAGACTGATTGCCTTTTGTAATTTATCTTGGGCATCCAAGAGAAAAGAAAAATATGCCTCAACAATCTGAACAGATGGTAATTTTTCAAGATTGTCAAAGAATAGCTGTCCAAACGGTTTACAGAATGGCCCTTTTTCTGTATCCTCCATATCATCAAATATCATTCAGCCCCCTTATATCCTTTTTCAACCGCCTTGGCATAGCCTACCACTATTCTACCTAACCTTCTATAACCAGCCTTTAAATACCATTTTCTCATCCAAACAGAAAAAACCTTCTTAACCTCATCAGGCATAAGATCAAATTCCTCTTTTGCCTTTTGCGCTGCTTCATCCATTCCAGCGAAGAGTGCTTCGTTAGTTTTTTCTTCCTTCATTATGCCTCCTTATGTAATATAAATATTCTATATATTAATAAAGCGTTGTCAAGTATTGACCACAAAAATTAAATTAAACTCTTGACTTAAGAAGATTTATATATAAAATAAAATGTTATGAAAAATATTTTAATTCTCGGTGCGACTGGCCTTGTCGGCCAGGAAGTCTTAAAGATTTTAGAACAGAGGAACTTTCCTGTAAAGGAACTGTTTTTATTTGCATCTGAAAGAAGTGAAGGCACAACCATTTTATTTAAAGATAAAGAATACGAAATTTTTTCGGAATATGATGAGTTTATCGGAAAAACAGATATTGTCTTTGGCTGTCTTGACGAACCCCTTTCAAAAGAAATTGTGCCCAGATTTTGTGAAAAAAGCGTCGTCATTGACAATTCTCCTGCGTTCCGCATGGACCCTGATGTACCGCTTATTATTCCTGAGATAAATCCACATAAGATAAAAGAACACAGAGGCATTATTGCTAATCCCAATTGTTCAACAATTCAAATGCTTGTTCCGCTATATCCATTACATAAAAAGGCAAGAATAAAACGTATTTTTGTTGCCACCTACCAATCCGTTTCCGGATATGGCAGGGCAGCGGTGGAAGAATTAAAATTAGAACTTGAATATATCGCAGTAAACCAGGCAGTGCAAAAATTCGAGAATAGTGTATTCCCCCATCAAATTGGAGCAAATATCATACCACAGATCGGTAGATTCAATGAATATGGTTATACAAGTGAAGAGATGAAAATGGTTAATGAGACAAGAAAAATATTTGATGACCCCTCAATCCTTGTTAGCCCAACCTGTGTCAGAATTCCAGTTTTTTATGGACATAGCGAGGCAGTAAGCGTAGAATTTGAAAATCCGCTCTCGGTTGAAGAAGCAAAAGATATTTTAAAAAATGCACCTGGTGTTATATTATGTGCAAACGATCAGGAATACCCAATGCCTTTTAAAGTTGCTGGAAAGGATGAAGTCTTTGTTGGCCGTATTCGTAAAGATTTTGCATTTGAAAATGGACTTACATTATGGATTGTTGCTGATAATATAAGAAAAGGTGCAGCACTCAACGCAGTTCAAATTGCAGAATTATTATTGTGAGGTAATATAATGTGGTTTAAAAAGAAAATTCAAGCAAAGCCCGAAGAGAAATTAGATTTACCCGAGGGACTCTGGGTAAAGTGTGAAAATTGTAGCGAAATTCTCTACCGCAGTGTCCTTGAAAAGAATATCTGGATATGCCCAAAGTGCAATTTCCATTTTCGTATAAGTTCGCGGGATTACATAGCTTTACTCCTTGATGATGGAATTCTTGAAGAGTTAGACCCAGATATAGAGCCGCTTGATCCTCTTGATTTCCCAGATTACAAGAAAAAGCTAAAATCTGCTCAACAGAATACGAACCTCAAAGAAGGTTTGATATACGGAAATGCAAAGTTGGGTGGGATATCGGTTGTGTTTGCTTCAATGGACTTTTCCTTTATGGGTGGTAGTATGGGATCTGTGGTTGGAGAAAAGGTGGCAAGGGCAATAAGGCTTGCGCGTAAGGATAAAAAACCGTTGATTATTGTTTCAACTTCTGGAGGCGCAAGGATGCAGGAAGGTATATACTCTTTAATGCAATTATCTAAAACTTCTGCTGAACTCGCACTTCTTGCAGAAGAGAGAATTCCCTATATCTCAATCCTAACACATCCCACAATGGCAGGGGTTATGGCATCTTATGCGTCCCTCGGCGACATAATAATTGCCGAACCTGGTGCACTAATAGGATTCACGGGTCCCCGGGTTATTGAACAAACGATTGGTGAAAAACTGCCCCCTGGATTCCAGCGTTCTGAATTTATGCTGGAACACGGAATGATTGACCTTCTTGTATCCAGAACTGATTTACGCAATACCTTGATAAAATTATTGAAGATTATTTGTAAGGCTCAGTAGCAAAAATTTGAATTTGCAAGTTGTTTTCTCCCAAAATGGCTGAATTGAGATTGGAAAATGTATCTAAGATTTATGAAAAGAATATAATCGCTGTCAAGGATATAAATTTTAAAGTAAATGACAGGGAATTTGTTGTCTTATTGGGACCTTCAGGTTGCGGCAAGACAACCATTTTGAGATTGATTGCAGGATTAGAAGAGGTATCAGAGGGTAAGATATTTATTGACGATATCTGTGTAAACAATATTAGCCCGGATAAAAGAGATATTGCTATGGTATTTCAAAATTATGCGCTCTATCCACATATGACAGTCTATGAAAATATGGCATTCGGTTTACGCGTAAGGAAGATTCCAAAATTTGAGATTGAGCAAAGGGTTTTAAAGGCTGCAGAGATTCTTGGATTAAAAGAATTTCTAAATAGAAAACCTAGGCAATTATCGGGCGGTCAGCGCCAGCGTGTGGCACTTGGAAGAGCAATTGTCAGAAATCCAAAATTGTTCCTTTTTGACGAACCCCTTTCTAATCTTGATGCTAAATTGCGAGTCCAAATGCGTGGTGAATTATCACGGTTGCATAAAACTTTAAATGCAACGATTGTTTATGTCACACACGACCAGATTGAAGCAATGACCCTTGGTGAAAAAGTAATCGTTTTGAACAATGGAAGGATTCAGCAAATAAGTGACCCGATAACCCTTTATAAAAAGCCTGCGAATAAATTTGTTGCGGGATTCATCGGCACTCCGCCAATGAATTTTATTAACGGTAGGATTAAAAAAGAATTAAATGAAATAAAATTCATTAGTTCCGATATTACAATCAAACTAAATTCTGAATTTAAAAAATTTGTAGACCGCGATGTAATAATTGGAATAAGACCATGCGATTTTACTGACACGTCAGGAATTGAATTCAAAATCAGAGTTGAAATCATTGAGCCAATAGGAGAGGAGATATATATTTATGGAAAAATGAATAACACTGCTATCCGTGCCAAGATACCTGAAACATATAAACCACAAATTGACGAAGCACTAACCCTGATGGTTCCTTTAGAGAAAATATACTTATTTGATGCGAGGACTGAAAATGCGCTCAGATGAGAAGAAAAAAACCCACCGTCTGCGCTGGACAATGATTATTATTTTCTCTATAATTGCTGGTTTTTCACTTGGAGTCTACATACAGATTATCCGTGACCTTCCACCTGCCGAAGCGATATCTTTTTATGCACCACCGGTCTCAACAAAAGTTTATGATGACCAGGACAGTCTGCTTACTGAATTCTTTATTGAAAGAAGGGAACTGGCAAACCTGAGTGATGTGCCGGATTACCTTAAAAAAGGTTTTATCTGCATTGAAGACAAGACGTTCTACAAACACTGGGGGGTTGATGTCAAAGCAATATTCCGTGCGGTTATCCAGAATATACTCCACCTCCGTGCTGCCCAGGGATTTAGCACAATAACAATGCAACTTGCGAGGAATATGTTTTTAACCCAAGAAAAAACAATTCTTAGAAAATTAAAAGAGATTACATTGGCACTCAGGATTGAAAGAGTATATACAAAAGATGAAATCCTTGAACGATATTTGAATCAGGTAAATTTTGGTCAGGGTAGATATGGTGTGGCAACTGCCGCGCGTTATTATTTTAATAAAAATATCTCAGATTTGACTTTGAGTGAGTCTGCCCTGCTCGTCGCCCTCCCTAAATCACCAGAATACTTATCTCCCTATCGCTATCCAGAGAGGGCAAAGGCAAGAAGAAACCTTGTGTTAAAGCAAATGTTAAATGATCACATTATAACTGAAGAAGAATATAACAGGGCAGTAAATGAACCATTAAATGTCGTGGAACGTAAAAAAGGACATTCAATTGGTGAATATTTCATTGAAGAACTGAGAAGATATCTTGAATTAAAATATGGCGCGGAATTTCTTTATCGGAGCGGCGCAAGTATCTATACTACAATCAACAGAAATATCCAGAAGGTTGCTGAAGAAGTGATGGAGAAACATTTAAAGACGATTGAAAAAGATTATAAATTTAAAATAACAAAGGCTAAGGTTGACTCAATGGGGAGCTCTGACACATTAAATAACACACCTTATCTCCAAGGTGCTTTGATAATCGCTGACCACAAAAAAGGCGAAATCAAAGCAATGATCGGCGGCAGAGATTTTAGTCAGAGCAAATTTAATCGGGCAACACAGGCAAAACGCCAGACTGGTAGTTCATTCAAGGTTTTTGTTTTCCTTGCTGCGCTGGACAATGGTTTTACCCCCGCGGATCAAGTACTTGATTTACCCATTATCCTTGAAGTTGCAGGGCCTGATAGTATTTATCGTCCCGCAAATTATGACCACAAATTTTTGGGTCCAATAACAATGCGCAAAGCTCTTGCCCTATCCAGAAACCTTGTGGCTGTGAGATTGATACGGATCGTTGGACCTGACCTCGTTGTAAAATATGCCTATGATTTAGGGATAAAATCAAAACTTTTACCAATTGTATCGCTTGCTCTCGGTTCCTGTGAAGTAAGCCTTGCTGAACTAACACAGGCATTCAGTACCCTCGCCAATCTCGGTGAAGAAAAATCTTTAATAATGATAAGAAGGATTGTTGACAGAGATGGTACTATAATTGAGTTGAATAAACCAATAACCCAAAAAAAATTACCCGAACAAACATGCTATCTTATGGTTAATTTGATGCGTTCTGTTGTAGATGGTGGAACAGGATATGAAATAAGAAAATACTATAAAGGGCCTGCTGCTGGAAAAACAGGCACTACCGATAATTACTCAGATGCCTGGTTTATTGGTTTTACACCCCATTACACCGCAGGAGTCTGGGTCGGCTTTGATGATAATAGAACAATCTTCAGAGGTGCAACTGGCGGAGTAGTTTCAGCACCAATATGGGGCGAAATAATGTCAATAATTGATACTCTTATAACTGATGATTTCCCCGTTCCTGAGGGTATTGTGTGGTGTAAAATATGTCCAAAATCCGGATTGCTCGCAAATGAGTACTGCCCCGCACCTCGTGAAGAGCCTTTTATTAAAGGTACAGAACCAAAAGAATCTTGTGATTTCCATACCCTTGAAACTAAATTACATGGGGAAGAAGAATTTGAAAAACTTGACCGCTCTGCCTTGCAGGGATATTAAGAATTGTTTTCTTTTGAAATCTCCCGCACGATTGCAATCGGTGTTTGCTGACTTGATTGTCCTAAAGGATTGTCACGAAAAACTTTCTTACAAAAATCATCACTTATTTTAGGACTTGATTTACCAAGCACTGATACACCTAAATCATTAGCATCAATTATAACAAAATCGTATTTAAATCTTTCTTTTAACAGCCTTGCAACTTTATTTGGATTCTTCGGACCCAATTTTGCATACTCATTATAGGGAGGTAATGTATAATGACAGGGTCCATCAATTGCGGCAACTGATTTGCCAGCAACAACATAAAATAAACCTCTTATTCCCAGTGGTTTGGTAATTGCTGAAACAAATGCTGCCGAGAGAATTCGTAAAATCCCGGCCTCGCGTATTGCCAACTCCATTGTCCAGGGACTACCCAGACCAATACCATAAGGTGATTTATGAACAAACCTTACAAGAAACCCCGCAAGCCAGGAGGGTTTAATGTCTTTTATTGGGAATGCCCTACCCTGCGTGATTGCTACAATCCTTTCACTTAAAAATACCACATCACCTTCTTTTAAATGCGAAAAAACATATTGTTCAACAATCTTAAAAATATCATCCTGAGCAGTTATAATATGAGTCCTTATTGGCAAGCGCGCATAATCTCCACCATCAACATCAATTACTAGTTTCTTACCCTCATTAGGTTGCCAGTTTTTAGTAAAATTTTCCTTACTCATATTTATTCAGTTTACTCAAAGATATCTATCCGATAATTCCCGGATTGACAGACTACCATTTTTTGAAACGCATCCTATCTGCATAACCCTCAAGAGTGACCAAAATCTTCTTTATAAGGCTGTCTTTCAAAAAATAGACCTTGTTTTTCTTGAACGTATCATAGCGGACCAAATCAACCTGCCGCAAATTGCGAAGTGTATCTGATATTGTTTTCCGCGACAACCCAATTTGATTTGCAAGTTCTGAAGGTTTCCTTTTACCTCGGCATAATATCTTTAATATTTGGTAAGCAGTAGGATTACCTAAGACCCGGCAGAACCTTGATGCTCGATAATGGGTTTCAGGCATTCGTCTTCTTATCACAACCAATTATACTGATTTTAATTTATCTGTCAATCCGAGAATTATCGGATTGACGGATTAAAAATAGGAAAATAGTTGCTTGACGCTTTGCCATTTTTATATTTTATCAATATATATGAGGAAAGATTCAAATAACTGGTGCGAGGATTTCTTCATAAAAAATAGTAATTACTAGCTTTACCTGATGGACCAAAATTGGCAATATGCGAAAGCAGAGACGAAACAAATTCTCAAAATATTTAAGGAATTTGGAATTAAAAAAGGGAAGGTACTTGAACTTTGTTGTGGGAATGGCAGGATATGTGTACACCTTGCTAAAAAAGGATTCAATGTGACGCGTATCGATTTTAGTCCAGATTATATTAAGGATGCCGACGCAAAAGCGAAGGAATACAAAGTTAAAGTTCATTATGTATGTGACGATATTCGTCGCCTGAATAAAATTATTGAAGAAAAGTTTGATATAATTTTGAGTATCTGGACATCAATTGGTTTTTATACCAGAAAAGTAGATCAGAAAATCATTAAAATGGCAGCAAATTTACTGAAGAAAAACGGCCTTTTTCTAATTCTACGGATAATGTCTCAAGAATGAGTATTGAACCATTTTTGTCCTGCGATTTGGGAAGACGTAGGTAAATATATAATCTTACAAAAGCCTGAATATGACCACTTCCATTCAAAACTTAACGTTAATTGGAAATTTTATAGAAAAGAAAGTAAAAATTTAATATTTGAAATTGAATTACCACTCAAATTAAGGTTATACACACAGCATGAATTAACCGAAATGGCAGAAAATGCAGGACGAAAATTTGTTAGGGCATATGATTCAATATCCACTTTTGAACCAACATATCCTGACATTAATATTAATATGGTCTTCAAAAATATCTAACGATGTTTTGATATAAATACTGTCAATATCAGTATATCGTCTTTTTTGAGACTTTTCTAATCTCTTTTTCGCCAAGATTTTTATCTTCTAGGATCGTATAACGCTGGGGGCGAATTTTTTTCGCTTGTATAACAATTCGTATAAACTCATCTGGTTTAATTTTCAAATTGGAAATTTTTGAAGGGAATCTGATAATTTTGTATAATCTTTTGACGGAGTCTAAATAAGGATTTTTCTGGAGTGACATGGTAAAGAGTGTCGCAATGCCGACCTGTTCCCCATGTAGAGCATCACGACCCGGAAACAAATAGTCCATTGCGTGGCTTATTTTATGTTCACTGCCGCTTGCGGGTCTTGATGAACCAACAAGGCACATTGCCAGACCACTTTTAAGCAAACCGTCACAGAGGCATTTGAGAAATTTCAGACTTTTTATATTATTTGTCTTTATCTTTAATAATTTCTTCGCTCCAATTTCGGCAAGTTTCAAAATTTCACTATTAATTTTTTCTTTTTTTCTTTTATGCGCAAGTCGGCAATCAAATACCGATGAGAGATTGGATATCAAATCACCCACCCCAGCACGCAGATGTCTTATTGGTGCTTTCTTAATAATGTTATAATCAATGATGATACCGTAAGGTGGATTGGTCAGATGACTGACCGGGATACCATCTTTATTGGTTATGACTGAAACTGGTGAAGCGATGCCATCGTTAGATAGAATTGTTGGTATACTGATGAATTTTATTTTATTCACACCTGCAGAAATTTTTGCTACATCAAGAATCTTGCCACCGCCGAAACCGATAAGCAGGTCAAATTTTTGTTTTTTAAGAGTATTTTTAATTAATCTCACATTTTTTTCGTCGCTCTTCTCGACAAATTTTTTTATAACTGATATATTCCTTTTCTTTAAGGAATCAATGACTTTCTTGCCTCCAATTTTAAATGTTTGTCTATCGCATAAGAAAAAAACTCTTTTGTAATGAATATTCTTTGTGTATAAAATCATATAAATATCATTTATGATGTTTTCTCCCTGAACAATGAATTTGGGCATTTTTACACATTCACGTCTGTCAACTACTAACCTAATTTTTTCAGCCATTTAATTAAGAATACCGATATTTTGACTCAAGTCAATATGATTAAATAAAAAGAACAAAACTTGACTTTTCATAATATTTAGTTATAATAATCAGTAAGGATAGATGATTAATTTTTTCTTGATTGCATTTCTGTTTAGTGGGATTACGGGTAAGATTCAAGGGGTGGTAAAAGATGAAGATACTAAAGAGCCTATTACCCTTGCCGATGTTATTATTTTGAATACTGAAATGGGCGCAGCAACCAATGAGAATGGCAATTTTTTCATTTTAAATGTGCCTTCAGGAAGGTACACAATTGAAATCTCCTGCCTTGGCTATCAGACAAAGAGAATTGAAAATGTAGTAGTTGAAGTTGACCGAACCACAAGGCTCAATGTAACACTAAAACAGACTGCCATTGAGATTGCACCGGTTACGGTCTACGGAGAAACTCCAACGATAAAAAAGGATTATGTCGCTACAACCCAGATTGTGCGCAAAGCGGAGATTGCTACATTGCCGGTTGATTATACACCAGCAGTAATCACATTCCAGGCAGCCGTGGCAAAGACCGATACTGCCTTACATGTCCGTGGTGGTAGGGCAACCGAAGTCCAGTATATGGTTGATAATGTTTCAATCATTGACCCCCAGACCGGAGACCTGGCAATAGAAATATCAAAAGGGATTGTTGAAGAAGTGATATTTCTGCCTGGAGGTTTCGATGCCGAATATGGTCGGGCAATGTCCGGGGTGGTGAATTTAATTTCCGAAAGGCCCTACAAAAAGTTACATGGAAACCTTTATGCCAAGACCGAAAAGATTATGCCTTTTTATTATGATTTTGGTTATGAGAATTATCAATCCACAATTCATCTGCCTGCTACGAAAAACTTGCAAGGGCTTGCCTCAATAGATATTATGCAGACAAATGATTGGGACCCGCGATTATATATATTACCCCATAAACAAAGAGACGATTACTCAATTTACAGTAAATGGCTCTTTACGCCTTCGGGCAAGATCAAATTGGGTGTGAGTGGAGCAAAATCAAGGAGTCAGTTTGACCGCTATTCAGGACCTGATCCATTTTTTAAATTCTATCTTGACCATTATCGTTCGGATATGCGCAAAGGTGAACTTGCCGCCTTAAATTTAAACTATCTCCCTGATAATAAAAAATTATTCAATCTCACGGTCAGTAGACTGTATACACAAAAAACTTATGGTGTTCGTGAGTCAGGTAATTATGGGATATTTGATGATTTCAAATTCCGCGATTACCGAACGTTGAAATGGCCCAGAGGAACCCACAGAAACCCCTTTGGTGTAACTTATTATAAAGTTATAAGTGAAGGTGATTACCCGCAGTATCAGGAAAAAAGTTCTGAAGTGTATAATTTTAACTTTAAAACCAACCTCCAACTCCATCAGTACCATGAACTAAAGGCTGGTGCTGAATACATCTATCAAAATCTTGATAATTTTACATATTTTGTCTGCACTGATACATTGAATCCTATTGTGGACGACTACAATCATCAACCAAAGGAATATTCAATTTATGTACAGGACAATATTGATATTAAAGGATTCTATGCAAAACTTGGTGCACGATATGACTACTTTGCTGTGGATATTGAAGGTGCAAAACCCCAGATAAATATCTCACCCAGAATAGGTTGTTCATTCTTGGTAACAGAAAAATTTCTTTTCCGAGCCAATATAGGCAGGTATGTGCAACCGCCTCTTTATGACTATGTTTATTCGTTCTACGAACTCCTTCCTCTGGCACCCCAATACTACAATTTTATATCAATTATTGGCAATCCGGAATTGAAACCCGAAAAAACAATAAGCTATGAAATTGGATTTCAGGGATTGATTAAAGAAAATCTAACCGGCACAACAAATTTATTTTATAAAGATGTATCTGATCTAATCGGTACGCGATATATTATACAACTACCACGCGGGTATTACCAGTACTATAATGTTGAATATGCAAATATTAAAGGAATGGAAACAATTCTTGAATATAATAATTATTATTTTAATGGCAAGATTTCTTATACTCTTTCCTGGGCAAAAGGAACAAGTTCTTATGCAGGCGAGTATGCAGATACTTCAGTAAGTAAACCTGCTCAGGATTATTATCTAAACTTTGACCAGCGACACAGGATCTTTATCCAAGGTGGATTAAAAGGACCCTTAGGAACAAATATTTTTCTCCTTGCCTACTTTGGCAATGGTTTTCCTTATACTCCACCTGGATATATGGGTAAATACGAAGAACGTAATATCTTCCACCTGCCTTTTCAGCGCCAGATTGACTGTGTGATTGTGAAAGGATTCAATATTAGCAGAATATTTTTCAATCTTCAATTAGAAGTTATCAATCTCCTTGACCAACGTTATGAAGTAGCACCCCATTATCCATTGATACCGCTTGAAAAAATAAGGGCAGACGATTTTAACTATGATATATCACTCACAAATCCCTATTACAGTCCTGCAGCCGACTTCAACCACGATGGTATTATCACTCCCTATGAAACATATTACTCTTTCAGAGAACTTATCAAAGCAACCGATGACTGGGTCGCGGCTTACACAGCACCAAGAAGGGCAAGAATTGGTATTAGAATAAATCTATAATGAATTTTAAAATGTATGAACGGGAAGAATTCAATGTTGAAGATTTATAATTGTATTTATACAAAGAAAAAAAATTTTTGTTTTCTACCACTTTTAATTTACTGTCTGATTGCCTTTCTGCATTATAACGCTGCCTGTAAGAATCCCCATAATTACGAACCTTTTGATTCACTCTATCCGCCACCAGCACCTCCTATGCTTATTTTTCCTCCGAATGATACAGTAATTGTATATTACGAACCTTTCCCCCATGATATAGCATTTGAATGGAATTCTGTTGAAGATGCTGAAAATTATCAATTACAGGTAGTAAATGATACTACTCAACTTTTAAATGCTCCAGTCATTAAAATTACTGATACTTTAGCAATTTATACTTTAACGCGAAATAATCACTATTATTGGCGTGTTAGAGCTTATAATCCAAAATGGGAATGGTTTACTAATTGGTCTGAGACAAGGCATTTTTATGCTTATTATGAGGAGGCTAAATGAAAAATTTAAAATTAACCGAACCAATATTTTTAAGAAATTTAATGGTCTATCCTGTAAAAAATGGTGGAGACAATGGGAACTCAGAAATTGATACTATTGATAATCTTATTACTACGGGGAAGGCAAGTTTTTATGAACTTGCCACACCTGATGTAAACAAAATCGTTTTTGATAACAAGGGTGATTCTCCCGTGCTGATGATTGATGGTGAAGAAATAACCGGTTCTATGCAGAACCGCATAATTGCGCAATCATTCATTGCTGAACCACATTCCCGAAGTCAAATACCAGTGATATGCGCCGAAGAGAAAAGATGGGAAGAAATTGGTGGATTCAGAACGGGCTATTGTTCATATCCGAGAATTCGCTCCATTCTTGCATCTTCGGACAGTAAAAAAACTGATACCCAGCATCAAGTATGGAAAGAAATTGATAGGAAATTGACAATCACCAGGACAAAATCAAAAACCTCATCTATGCATGAAATATTTGACAATCTTAACGATGAGATTGAACGGTATGTTGAGGGATTTGAAGGGCTAAATCACAATACAGTCGGATTTTTGGGTGTTGCCGGCAATACTATACTTGGTTGTGATATATTCGCTTCTTCTGAAATATATCATAAATTTGAAAAGAAATTATTGCGCAGTTATGCACTGGATGCAATTGAATACCAACAGATTAGAGGAAATTGCCCTGATGTGAAGAATTTCTTTGATAAACTAATAAAGACAATAACCGAAAATGAACTTAAACAGAAACCAGGAAACAGGAGAATAAAAGGAAGAAAGTTAGTCGGGCAGATGGTTTTTTATAAAAATGCCCCTGTGCATATCTCTGCATTTCCGGGTTAAAATGAAGAAGTACATCAGAAAATCAGGGTATCAGAATGAAGCATATAAGAATATCTGAGTATCAGGGTGTTCCCCTCTCGCTATTCTGTTACATCGGTGACCACTTTCTGATAGTCTGATTTCCTGATAACCTAACCTATGCTTCTAAAAAAACTCGGTAAATACGAAATCATTGAATGGCTCGGCGGGGGCAGGTTCGGCGATGTCTTCCTCGCCTATGATACAATCCTTGAAACCCAATTTGCCTTAAAGATTTCAAGAATGCGTAAAGAAGAGATTGTCATGCTCAAAGACGAAGCAAAACTCCTTGCTTCTTTAAATCATCCCAATATCGTTCGTTTTTATAATATAGATTTCATTGAAAATAAATTCGTCCTGGTGATGGAGTACATAAAAGGCAGGACCTTAAGGGAAGTCATTAAAGAAGGGGGCATTGAGATAAATGAATTCTTAAATATTGCCCAGCAGATACTTGATGGAATAAATTATGCACATAAGATCGGTGTGCTCCATCGTGATTTAAAACCTGAGAATATCTTAATAACAGAAAATAACACAATCAAGATAACTGATTTCGGACTTGCCCGTTTTTTAAAGACCGGCTCAATTGCGGCATCAACTGCCGGCACGCCAATCTATATGGCACCCGAGGTTTGGTCGGGAAAATTCAGCGAGAAGTCTGATATCTGGAGTATCGGTGTTATCTTTTATGAACTACTCACCGGCATCCCGCCTTTTCTTGATGATAACCTTGATGGTTTAAAAAAGAAGATTGAAAAGAGCAAGTTGTTAATTCCGAGTATGATAAGACCAAATCTACCTGGATACCTTGAAGATATTATCATAAAATGCCTTAATACAAATCCTGAATTAAGACCTGATTCAGAAGCAATAACGAAAATTTTAAAGAAACAAACAAAAGGTATAAAAATTGAGTCAACGATAGGTGTCCCTGAAAAGAAGAAAGGTGAATTAAAATTGACCCCGGACCAGGAGCAGATAATAAACAACCTTGATGGCAAAATACTTGTTCTGGGACAGGCGGGTTGCGGTAAGACTACAAGCCTTGTCTATGGAATTTTAAAACTCATTGAGAAAGGTATTCCACCATCGCGTATCCTTGTCTGTGCATTTACCAATAAAGCAGCAAATGATATAAAGACACGACTGAGCCAGTTTGTTCCGTCGCCCCAGTATGACTTTTGGATTGGCACATTCCACACCGTTGCCCTAAGAATTCTTCGTCGCGATTGCGAACGGCTTGATATCTGTGAAGATTTCATTATTGAAGAACCAAGAAAAATATTTCCATTATTGAAGACTGAAACCGGAAAGTATAAAATGAATGCGATAATCAGAACGATCGAAATACTCAAGGCAAAAGGAATTACCCCGGAAAAATTTGCACCGGCAAATGAATGGCAGAAGGTCTGTCTCAAAATTTATAAAGAATATCAGCAGTACCTGAAAGATAACAATATTCTTGATTATGACGACCTGATTATTTATGCCACAAAGTTATTAGAAGAATATCAAGATCTACGGGAACATTATCAAAGTATGTTTGAATATATCTTCGTTGACGAACTCCAGGACATAAATCCGGCCCAGTATAAATTTATCTCCCTGCTGGTAAAAGATAACTTTTTCTTTACCGGTGATGAAGATCAAGCAATATATGGCTGGCGTGGCGCAAGCAAAGATTTCATTTACCGGGTTGCCCGGGATTTCAAAGATGTAAAAATATTCCATCTCAATCGCAGTTTCCGCCTTCCCCAATCAATACTTGAAATTGCCAATAATTTGATGCAGCGAGAAACGACCGCCATTCCTAACTTAGAAACCGGTGATGTGATTTTCTATGTGGCGGATTCAATAAACGACGAAATTGATTATATTGTTAAAGAAATAAAAGACCTTGTAGAACTGGATTTTTCTTATCGCGATATTGTCATTCTTTATCGTATGAATTACCTTGGCAAAAGTTATGAAGAAGGATTCACAAAGGCAGGCATTCCCTTCACCACCATTCGCGGCACAACATTTTATGAGAAAGAAGAATTCAAGTCAATCATAGAATACCTTGAATTTTTAAATATCTGCAGATCTGCTGAAATATCTCAAGAATCTATCACCCAAGGGGTTTCTATATTCAGAGTCACAAAGAGCGTGCAAAATAAATTGGAGAAGATTGTTGAATGCCATCTCCAGAATCTAAATGTATTATCACCCTACACCATTATCAATGAATTGGTCAGCATTTTGAAATTGAAATCGGAAAACCTCGAAGAATTTTTAAGCTTTGCCCAGAACTATTCGGAAGCAGGAATCGGTAAATTCCTGAGCGATCTGAAATTGTTTCAGGAAATGGATTTGGCAGATTGGACAAAGAATACCATTAAGTTAATGACGGTCCACAGTGCCAAGGGAATGGAATTTCCTGTGGTATTTGTCGTGGACCTGGTAGAAGAGATATTCCCTATGACAAAGAGTCTATCAGAGCCAAGAGACCTTGAAGAAGAAAGAAGACTCTGCTATGTGGCAGTCACCCGTGCCCAGAAAAGACTCTATCTTCTATATCCCAAATACCGCTCGGGCAGACAGCAATTACCATCAAGATTTTTGATTGACATGCTGAGAAAAAGATAACCATCGCAATATATTTCATCGCGGTTAGAAACCGCTCCTACCATACTATAATCCCATAAATGTAGGACAAACCTTTAGAGGCTGTGTCGCAATGTCATTGCGCGCGAATGAAATGAGCGAAGCAATCGCATCCTGTAATCCCCCTTTAAAAAGGGGGGAAGAGGGGAATTGAGATTGCCACGCCCGCCAGGCTACCCGGCGTGCTTGCAATGACGACATTGGGTTACAACGCCACTCCCATACCAGCACCCCAACCAACAACTATTACTTATCCTTTTCCATTTCCCTCAAATACTTCACCGAATCTCCTCAAAACCTCTTTGCCAACCGGGTCATAGATTTATCATTTTTACAATTGTCAAAATGATAAAATGATAACAGAAAAAAACCAATGAGAATTCCTTTTATCGCATAATTAACAACTTCTGAGTTTTTGACTCATGCATGCCTTCAAGGATTAGGAAGTAGACCCCGGAACTGAGATGGGATGAATCTAATCTGCAAGAATGTACACCAGGCTCAAAAATACCTTCGGAAATTGTTGCAATCTTTCTACCGAGAATATCATAAAGATTTAAACTGATATGCTGTTTTTCAGGAATTGCATATTGAACTCGGGCATTATCTCTCACCACACTCGGCAAGACCATCAACTTTATCTTTTCACCTTCCACCTTTAATCTAT
>JBDRWA010000003.1:0-42175 GCA_039802145.1 Caldifarciminota bacterium
TGCAGTATACAATTTCTCGCGCACCTTTGAAATCTTTGTGTAGAATGCCTGAGCAATCTTTTCATTTATTTCTATCGGCGTAGTGTAATTAACCGGGAACGGGTCTCTGGGAGTAAGGGTTGAAAACATTACGACCTCTGCCCTTTCATCAATTGCTGGTTGTTTAACAATGTTTGCTGGTTCAAATCCGTGGATTTCATAACGCGGGGTCATTATCTCTTTTTCCAGAGTAAAATAAACCTTTTCCAGCCCCGGCTGTAATTCACTCACTGCAAAGACTGCCTCATCAACGATTGCCAGACAGAGTGCTGCGATCTTAGGTCTGCCATTTCTGTCGGTAATCTTAAATACGATCTCACCATCCTCACCAGGTAGATACTCTTTTTTATTTGGTTCTGCTTTTATCACCAAATCATTTGCCCCGTGAATATAGCAGAATCTTGTATCACGAATGATATCTGACCCCGGAGTAACTATATATGCGTGCAACCAGATTGAACCCGTAATATCTGGTGTCAGTTGCAGTTGATAATTTCCCTTGCCATTTTTAATCTCAACTGATTTGGTGAGAATAGTTTGATTATCTTTGACAATATCAAGATAAACTCTACCTGTTTTTTTCGTTGTTAGAAATTCTAAATTGATATTATCACCAACCTTGTATATTCCCCGTTTCATGCGTATTATTATCTGGTCCTGTTCTGTATTTAGAGTAAATTCTTTTTTCACCTCTGCAGCTTCGCCTTTATTATCGGTAACCTTCGCACTAATCTTTATTTTATCATCTTTTGGTTTATATACAAATTCTGCAACACCATAATCATCGGTCTTGCTGATCAGTTTTGTTCCTTCTATATTTAATTCAACCTGTGCCAGACAGGGCGAACCATCAGGATAATTCGCCACGACATATATTCTGTTTTCAAGATTGGGTTTTAATTGGCCACCTTCCGGCACAATTGCAATATTAATCAGATTCTGCACAACCTTTTTTGTCAAAGATATCTTTTCACTGTGATTTGCTTTATCAATTACCTCTATATCAAGACGGACAAAGGCATCCCCTTTTTCCAGGGGCTCACCAACAAAGTATTCAGGAAGTCTATAACTGAGATGATATAAACCATCTTTATTAGTCCTGCCTTCAATGACTGCTTCTTCGTTGAAGCCGATATCAAATTTATATACTGTGATCTTTACCTTTCCATCCACGACCGGTTTGCCAAAGAAATACTGGACATCAATGTCTCCTTCAATTCTTTCACCGGGTAAATAGAATTCTTTATCAGTCTTAAGTGTAATTTTGAATTTGGGCAGGACATATTTTTCAATCTTTACGGTTTTCTCAGTCTTTTCATTATCAAGGATTGCACGAATCACCCAGTTGCCAAAATTGACCTCATCAGCAAGTAAAAAAGGTGTATATGCAACGCCGAATTCATCAGTCTTTAATGCCTTTTTAAAAACCTTATTGCCCTTTGCATCTTCAACCTCAAATATTATCTCTTTATTCTTCACTGCATTTAGTTTGGGCTTCTGGAGTGACAATGTTCTTATATGGATTGTCTGTCCGGGTTGATAAATTGGCTTATCCGTAACCAGATATGTTAAATTACCCGTTGTTATTTTAAAACTTGTATTATATTCGTCTTTGCCTAAATCAGAATTTACAATGAATTTTAATTCACCACCCTTTACATCCTCTGGTAAATTAAAAGAAACTTCACAGTTACCAAAATAGTCTGTGCTGCCTTCATAAACGGTGCGGTCAGTCTTTTGCCCCTGTAAAACTACCTTTATTTTTGCCCCGGTAATAGGCTCTTCAGTCCTTTGATTTTTTACGATAACGCGATATTTTATTAAAGTACCGGAAATAAAATTATCCTGCCCCAAAATTTTAACGATCATCTTATCTTGAAGTTGGAATAAAGAATAAACCTTTTCGGTTTTCTTAAATTTTACCTTTATCCTTAAAAGGTCCGGGTCTTCAACTTCTTTTTTTAATCTTATTTTTGTCGAAAATGAATAATAATCCTTGTTTATGTATATCCATTGGCTGAATTCCCCTATAACATTATCTTCAGGGTCCAATACCCAGACTTCACACTTGCCGATTTCTCCTTTTAATCCTTCAAACGGTATATTTAAGGTAAGTTCAGTGCCTTTACCATTGGAACCATTACCGGATATTAGTCCTAAAGCAAGTATTCCAATGCTCAATGGTAAAAATGATTTCATTATTCCTCCTTATCTATAATTAATTACAAATTTTCTTAAAAAAAATTCCTTTTTTATAACTTTATTTTATTTAGTTCATTCACCGGTTTTGGTCTGCAAAGATAAAATCCCTGTCCATATTTAATTCCAAGGTCTTTCAGGAACTCCAATTCATTTTCATTCTCTATCCCTTCCGCGATAATTGTAGAATTAATACGATTAGCAAAATTTACAAATGATTTTATCAATTCCTGACGAATGAGATTTTTATCTATATCCCTGACCAGGGTCCGGTCGTATTTCAAATAATCAGGTCCTATCTCGCTAATCCTTTCCAGCGTTGAATACCCCACACCTACATCATCAAGGGCTATCTTTAATCCTCTGCCTTTTGTCCTGACCAGTATCTCCTGATAGGTACCATAGTGGGGAATAGCAAATTTCTCAGTGATCTCAATGACGACACGATTATCTTTAACTCTACATTCAGAAAGAAAATCAACAAAATGGTTATCAAGCAATCTCGGTATCTGGTCCGGAGTAATATTCAAAAATATTAATGAATTAGAATTAAGTTTGGATGCCTCCCTTATTGCATTATAGAGACACAATTCTTCAACCTTTGGTAGTAATTCATACCTTGCCGCGAATGTAAATATGGTATCAGGGTCTTCAAAGAAAGAATCTTTTGGCCCACGACTGAGTGCCTCATAACCATAGATTGTTCCATCTCTTAAGTTAAATATAGGTTGATAAACCGTATAGATTGCCTTATTATCCAGCATCTTCATTAATTCCGAGTAAAGTTCTTTTTCTTTCAATTTATCGGGATAATGGGCGGCATATTTTAAATCCTCAATCGCATGATAAAGAAGTCTCTCGGTTCTAACCATTGGGTCAAGCCTTATGATTTGATAACTTGTATGCAAATCAATTCTTTCTATTACCTCCTTATGTCCAAATTCATTTTTTATTACTTCAACCTTATTCCTGAATTGCTCTGACAGGGTACTTAAATATGTTTTATCAACCAATCCACCGGATGAATTTTTGGTCAAAAAGATAAAAAAACCATCACCCATTATTGAAGAAATGGCGATCAATGCTGAACGGGGAATTAGTTTGCCAATTTCTCCCATTACACATATTGTAAAAAGTTTTATCAGTTCGTCATAAACCTCCCATCCAAACACCGGTTCAATCCTTTCCTGGTCACCTATTGAAAGGTACAAAATTCCAATTATCTTTTCTTTTTCAATAATCCTTCTCAAATCTTCTAATACACCATAGACCGTAGGGAGACCGCTTGCACGATCATAAAGATTAACGCGGTATTTATATAATTCAGATTGAACCTTTTCTATTTCATTATTCATAGATTATTCTTTTTAATGTAAAGAAAAATATCATTTATCCTTTTTAGCAGTTCGTCAGCAGTGAACGGTTTACAGATATAATCAACTGCACCTTCCTTTAATCCAATGATCTTATCATAGGCGTCCACCCTTGCAGTCAACATCGCAACCGGGATCTTTTTTAATTGCTCTTCCGATTTCAACATCTGCATCATCTGCCAACCATCAATTTCAGGAAGCATAATATCAAGCAATATAAGATCTATCTTTTCGGACTGAAGGATTGCCAGCCCCTGTTTGGCATCCTTTGCCTTAAAGACCTTATACCCTCCATCCTTCAACACCCTTTCCACAAAATCAAGGATGTCGTCTTCATCATCAATGACCAGAATATTTTTATTCATTCTGCCCTCCCTGGGGTATGATAAAATAAAAGCTTGTCAACCCCTCTTTGCTCTCTGCCCATATCTTCCCTTGATGGGCTTCAATGATATTTTGGGCAATAGTTAGTCCAAGACCAATGCCCCCATATTTTCTTGAAGTTGTGGCATCGACCTGATAAAAAGGTTCAAAAATTTTTCCGACCTGATCTGGAGGGATAGTTGCACCATAATTTGAGATTTTAAATCTAAAATATTCTTGGTTTTCTTTATTTATCATATCAGTTTTGAAAATTATTTCTGTTTCAGGAGTGGTAAATTTTATGCTGTTGTTTATCAAATTTTCAATCACGGTTCTAAGATTATCTTTGTCAGCGTAGAGCCTTTTTGCTTCAATTGATTTTTTTATCACAAGACCCTTCAGTTTGATTTCGGGTGTAAAATTATTTATAACATCATCTATTAACTCATTAATATCAAACTCTTCAGGCTTTAATTTGATTCCTTCCATTGTATATTTAGAGATCAAAAGGAGAGAATGGATTTCTTTATTTAACCGCTCTAAATTTCTGCGGATTATTTCAAGGCTATGCTTCTGGTCCTGGCTTAGAGGACCCATCTTTTCCTTCTCCATATAATCTACATAACCAATTGAGGCAGTTAGCGGTGTCCTCAGTTCGTGGGAAATATTGGCAAGAAGGTGAGTCTTCTGGGCATCCCTTTTTCTCAATTCGTCAATTAAATTATTCAATTCCCTTATATTATCCCTTATTTTTTCGGTCATAAAGTTGAATGCATTTGCAAGGTCTTCAAATTCATCACCAGTTTTAATTCTAATTAATTGGTTGAAATCACCCCGGGCAATCTTTCTTGCGGCGTCGGTTAAGACTTTTAAATGACCGGTGATTCGATTAGAAGCGATGATTGAAAGTATTATACTCAAAATTATTGTGGATACTCCCATCAATACACTACTTAATACAACTGCGGATAATTCTTTCTTTAATCGCACAAGAGAAAAGTAATAGATAATAGAATAATTGTGAACACCATACTCATCTATATATGGAGCAACAATACAGACTTCATTATCAGTATGGATATTTATCTCCATCTTCTTTATATTCTCAAGAACAAATTTGTCATTCGTATATTTGATATCAGATACTGAGAAAAAGCCCTTCTCATACAACTCCATATCATATTGGATTCTACCTGAAAGGTCAATGATCTGAATATTTTTCAAATCACGATTCAAATCCTTCTGGCTAATAACAATTGAACGGAATTTAAAAAAAGCATTTTTAAAATAACGTAAAAAAGACTCGCCGACCTTGTCGTTTGATAATTGGACAAACATTTCAGCACCGGTAACAATTTCGGTCTGTAACTCTCTCACCCGATATGAGGCCATAAATACTCCCATTATACTGAAGACCACAATAATGATACAAGAGAGCACAAATATCAATTTAGTTTTAAATGAAAGTCTCATTTGCTAAACTCTATTTCTTTCAAGCGTATTGTTTGATCAATTCTGGGTTTGAATTCAATATCCTTAGAGATACCGTATAATCTTGGTTCCCATACGATCGGAACAGCCGGCATATCATTCAGTAGAACGATTTGTATTTCTTTAATTAGATTTAATCTTTGTTCGAGGTCTTCGGTTTTGAAAGCAAGGTCAATAAGACTATCAACTATCGGTTTTGAAAATCCTGAACGATTCATTAAACCAGTTCTTTTATCAGGATTAAATGTGTAGAAAAATGGGGCAATCATGCCGCCAAGCCCGTCTAAATTTGTGACCAAAGACGAAATCAAAATAAAATCAAACTTCCTTTCTTCAACAACTCTCCAGAATTCTTCAATATCAAGGGCAGTTTCTTTCACATCAATTCCTATTGCATGTAAATAACCACCAATTTTACTTGCGATGCGTTGGACCGGCTTGCCATAATAGAAAGAAATCTTTGTTTTACCAAAGTCTTTAATTAGCAATCTTGCACTATCAGGATTATATTGAAGTGGTGGGAGATCGGAGCAATAGCCAATCAACCCTTTGGGAACGAATTGATTCGCAGGTTCAGCAAGTCCATAATATAATTGATTATCAATCTCCTGTCTATTTATTGCCATTGACAATGCCTTACGGAAATCTTTATTATTAAATGGTTGCTTTTTTAAATTAAATTGAAGATACCTTGTTGCTACAATAGCTATTATCTCCATTTTTATACTATCTTTCAGTTTATAGTATAAATCTACTGGCAAACCATACATAATACAGAATTCCGAACTTTTAAGCAATTTTATACGGTCTTCTAATTCAGGTATAAATCTGAATACACCTTTTACAATCAGAGGTTTCTTCCCCCAATAATTTTGATACAAATCACAAATGATAGAATCTTCCGAAACAAAAACATTTCTGTACGGGCCAGTGCCCACCGGATTTGAAAAATCATTATAGCCATTGGGAATAATATATAGTAAATCGAGTTCGTTTAAAAGAGAATAGTAGGGAAATTTTGTCTTTATTACAATTCGGTAAGAATTTATAGCATATATCGTATCAATTACTCTAACAAGACCAGACCTCTCGCTTTTTTTTTCACGAATCGGTCGGTATAATGAATATACAACATCTTCGGCCTTCATTTCTTTGCCATTATGGAATAATACATTTTCTCGTAGGTCAAATATCCAGGTTAAACTATCGCTTTGATACCAATTTTTGGCAAGACAAGGGGTTATTCTCAAATCGGGTGTATAGTCAACAAGGGCTTCATAAATATTAGAAAGGATAGAAATAGTTACTATTTCATTACGCAGATGTGGATCAAGTGTTCTTGGTGGATGGTCATATAAAACAGTAATTGTATATGTTCTCCTATGGCAGAAGATTGAGAATAATAGGCAGTATATTAGAAATAAAAATTTAATTTTTTTTATATTATTCATCATTTTCGTAATTTTATTTCCTTTATAATTATCAACTCATCCAGCCTTGGATTCCAATCTATTCTATCTGAAATACCATATATCTCCTTTTCCCAGACCACCGGAATTTTCGGCAGGTCTTTTAGTAAAATTTTCTGGGCATCACTGATGAGTTTTGCACAAGTGCGTAAATCATAGATACGAATCATTTTCTCAATTATAAGGTCCAGTTCTTTGTTTGAATAATTACTATTATTTAAATTCCCTAATCCTTTTTTAGTATCTTTTGTATGAAAAGAACTGCGCAATATACTCACACCTTCATTGGAAAGCGGAACACTTCCAATAAGGTAAAAATCAGACCTTTTGCTATTTATTTTTTCCCAGTATTTATCCACAGAAAGTGGGTGGGCAGTTATCTTAATTCCAATTTTTTCCATATCTTCAATGATTGCCCTTGCAATAAAGGCGCGGGATTCTGCAAAATCAAAGTCAATCACCGGGAGTTCGCCAATCTTTTTTAACAACTTCCTTGCACTATCAGGATTATAGATAAATTGTGGTAGATTATAATCAAAGCCAAATAACCCCTGACTTATAAACTGGTTTGCGGGAACCGCAAAATTTTGATACACATTTTCTGCAAGGAATTGCCTATTTATACCAAGGTTTAGTGCCTGACGAAATTCGGGTTGATTAAATGGAAATTTACTCAAATCCATTTCTATGTACCTGACTGCGACACCGGAAGTTGCAATAATCCTTCCTGCATTTGATATTTGCTCTAAATATGTTAGGGGGATAAATGTTATTATATCAGCCTTTTTTTCTCTCAATAATTCAATTCTTTTTGTCACTTCAGGAACAAAAATGATTGTAGCACGCTCAAAATCAATTCTGTTATTCCAGTAATTACTAAATCTCACCAGTTCAATCTTATCTTTACCTAAATTTTTTACTCGGTAGGGACCGGTCCCACAGAATATCCTATCCGATGGATTAAATTTTTCAGGAATGATAAAAATATTTGCGAGGTCATACAATAAAAAAGGATTGGGCATCTTCAAACGAACCAAAATCTTATTTGTATCCTCAGGAATTATAGTGTCAACATAACCCTTGAGTGCAGTATATTGTGAGCCGGGAAGATTAAAAGGTCGATAAATTGAGTATATTACATCAGATGAACTTAATTTCTTATCATTATGGAATCGCACATTATCTCTCAGGTAAAAACGCCAGGTGAGGGAATCGAGTTTTTCCCAGTATTCAGCGATACCGGGGATTATCTTCATATTCGGGTCAACTGTTACAAGTGCTTCATATATGTTGCTGAGAATTGAAATTGTAACAATCTGTCTCCGTAAGTGAGGATCAAAACTTGCAGGCATTGCATCATATACGATCGTAATTTGGTTATTCTGATGAGAACAACCTATGAGAAAAAGATTAAAAGATATCAATATAAAACAAAAAATCACTTTGACATTTGACATTTGGCATTTGAAATTTTTCATTATTTTTCCATTGGTATCTTTATCTTATATTTTTTTGCAAATTCAATCGCCTCTTTATATCCTGCATCACAGTGCCTCGCCACACCAATCCCGGGGTCATTGGTCAATACCCTTTCAATCCTTTTATCCATTGTCTCTGTACCGTCACAGACTAAAACCTGTCCGGCATGGATTGAATAACCAATCCCCACTCCCCCACCATGGTGCACTGAAACCCAAGATGCACCAGATGCAGTATTCAAAAGCGCATTAAGAATGGGCCAATCTGCAATCGCATCCGAACCATCAATCATTCCTTCAGTCTCCCGATACGGTGATGCAACTGAACCACAATCAAGGTGGTCTCGCCCAATGACTATCGGCGCCTTTAATTTACCTTCCCGGACGAGTTGATTTATTCTCAGACCAAATTTATCCCTTTCTCCATAACCAAGCCACATAATCCTTGCGGGCAATCCCTGAAATGGAATTTTTTTCTGGGCAAGTTCAATCCACCTGCGGATCGAAGGATTATCACCAAACATTTTTAGTACTTCACTATCTAATAAATAAATATCTTCTTTTTCACCGGATAGTGTTGCCCAGCGAAAAGGACCTTTCCCTTCGCAAAATAGTGGTCTTATATATTCAGGCACAAATCCGGGAATTTTAAACGGATCTTCAACTCCTGCCCTTTTTGCCTGACCACGAATATTATTTCCATAATCAAAGGCAATTGCGCCTCTTTTCTGCATCTCAATCATCGCTTCCATTTGTTTTGCAATTGATTCCAGGGCCCGCTTTTTATACTCTTCAGGGTTTCTACTCCGAAGTGCAAGCGCCTCATCAAGACTCATACCACCGGGCACGTAGCCATTTAATTCGTCATGGGCAGAGGTTTGGTCAGTCAGGACATCGGGGATGATATTCCTCTTTACAAGTTCTGGTTCAACATCTGCACAATTCCCCACGAGTCCGATTGAGCGTGGAATCTTTTTTTCAACCGCTTCAAATACCAACTTCAATGCCTCATCAAGATCATCTACCATCATATCACAGAAACCCTGTTTTACCCTGCGTTCAATCCTTTTGGGGTCAACCTCAATATCAAGTATCACACCTTCATTCATTGTAACGGCAAGGGGTTGGGCACCACTCATTCCACCCATACCACCGGTTAAAACCCATTTGCCTTTTAATGTTCCGCCAAAATGTTTTCTTGCACAGGCAGCAAAGGTTTCATAGGTCCCCTGAATGATCCCCTGGGTTCCAATATAAATCCAGCTCCCGGCAGTCATCTGTCCATACATTATCAGACCAAGCATTTCCAGTTTTCTAAAATAATCCCAGTTTGCCCAGGCGGGTACCAATAAAGAATTTGCAATCAACACCCTTGGTGCATATTCAAATGTTTTAAAGATCCCAACCGGCTTTCCTGATTGTATCAGTAGGGTTTCGTCATTTTCCAATGATTTGAGCGATTCTACAATCTTTTTGTAGCATTCCCAATTTCTTGCCGCCCTACCACTTCCACCATAAACAATCAATTCTTCAGGTCTCTCGGCAACATCGGGGTCAAGGTTATTTTGTAGCATTCGTAAGGCGCCTTCCTGTTGCCAGGATTTACAAATCAATTTTGAACCCCGGGGCGCCCTTACTGGTTGATAAGAAAACTCCTTTAAGGTCATTGTTTTCTTCATCAGACCTCCGTATATAATTTTAATCCAATTTTATTGTATGTCAAGTTAAATTTTTCGCTTTTAAATTGTTATAGTTATTTTTATTGAGGGTCTGAGCTTGTCAAAAGTTTTATAAACTCAATTTCAAAAGTCAACTTTTTCCAGGCTGTCTGCAAAGTGTTGACCTTTGAATTTCTTTTATCTAAAAAAAACCTAACTATTTATCTCATATAACTTCCGGCATTGATATCTATTGTACATCCTGTGGCATGGTCCATAAATCCACTTGCAAGGAACAATACCGCAGGTGCTACATCTTCAGGTGCAGTCAATTCATTTAAGGCAAGATTTTTAATAATACTATTGACACCAAATTTTTTTATGTAATCATCTATCATCCTGGTTTTTACAAAACCCGGAGCAACAACGAAGCATTTAATATTATCCTTCCCATATTCTTTGGCAATTGTTCTACTCAATGTAACTATTCCGCCTTTCGCAGCACCGTAAGCCCAGTGGTCCTTATCTTCCCCTCTAAATGCAGCACGAGACGCAATATTTATTATCCTTCCACCACCGGATTTTTGAAAATACTTCACCGCCTCACGGCACAACACGGCAACCGATGTAAGATTTATATTTATGGTTCTATTCCAATCCTTTAACCATCTTAATATTTTTCTACTAATTGGTGATGATTCATATATCCCGGCATTATTGACAATGGCATCAAGCCTTTTATACTCTTTAACAACTTTGTTAATTAAAGAAGCACATTCTTCAGGTTTTGCAAGGTCTGCAAAGAATATTTTTGAATTGTTGCCAATCTCTCTGGCAAGTTGATTTGCTCTTTTTCTATCACTATAATAGTGGATCCCGATTGTCGCACCATATTCACCGAGCAATCTTACTATTGCTGAACCTATGCCACCTGTTGCACCGGTGATTAGGATAACGTTTTTCTTAAGATCTATTACCATTGATAAATAATAATCAAAAAATCTTCGTAATCAAGATGTGAATCTTTGCCGCGAAATACTTAATGTAAAAAAACAAAAAGATATTGACTTTTCTTGAAAAATGGGTATAATTTTTGCTATGAAAACAAAGGTCTTAAAGAAGAATGAGATAAAGCGAAACTGGTATGTGGTCGACGCCCAAGGTAAAATACTGGGAAGAATGGCAACCAGGATTGCCAGGATTCTAATGGGTAAAGATAAGCCACAGTATTCACCCCATGTTGATTGTGGGGATTATGTGGTTGTGCTCAATGCTGATAAATTTAAGGTCACGGGCAATAAGCTCGAGGATAAGATTTATTATCGACATTCTTTTTATCTCGGTGGCTTGAAGGCGATTAATCTAAAACTTATGCTTGAAAAGAATCCCCAAAAGGTGCTCTATCATGCGGTCAGCGGAATGCTGCCAAAGAATAAATTCCGAGCACGAAGGCTTAAAAGATTGAAAATTTATCTTGGAACTGAGCACCCTCATAAGGCACAATCACCAAGGGAAATTAAGGTGTAGGAGGTTTATTGATGGAATCAATCTTCACCGGTTCACGTAAGAGGAGTGTAGCAAAAATAAGATTATTCCCTGGCAAAGGGATTATAAAAATAAACGGTAAAGACCCTATTAAATATTTCTGTCGCCAAGATCTTGTTGATCTTGTAAATCTTCCGCTAATCACCGCAGGTGTGAAGGGAGCGGTAGATATCTATGCAAAGGTTTCAGGTGGTGGAGTTTCGGGTCAGGCAGGTGCGGTTAGCTTAGGGATTGCCAAGGCGCTCGTCAATTTCAATCCCGAGCTGAGACCAACACTAAAAAGTGCCGGATTATTGAAAAGGGACCCGCGGGAAAAAGAACGGATGAAATATGGACTGGCAAAGAGGCGCAAAAGATTCCAGTTCTCCAAACGTTAAAGCGAAGGAGGTATTTTGGAGATAGTTACAATGCAGGAATTGATAAGTACCGGAATACATTTTGGACATAGAACAAAGCGTTGGAATCCCAAGATGGCTAAATATATTTTCGGGAAAAAGAATGGAGTCCATATCATTGATCTGCGTCAGACCCTTGAAAGTCTTAAAAAAGCCTATGAAACAACGGTTCGTATTGCTGAACAAGGCAAAGGGATATTATATATCGGAACCAAAAAACAGGCACGGGATGTTATAAAAGAAGAGGCATTAAGGGCAGGTGCATTCTATATCACTGAACGCTGGCTTGGTGGTTTACTTACAAATTTCAACACATTATATACCAGAGTTCAGAGATTGAGAGAACTGGAGCAGATGAAAGAAGATGGACGTTGGTCAATGTTGCCAAAAAAGGAACTTGTTCGTTATGAACGCGAATTTACGAAATTATCAAAGTATTTTGAAGGGATAAAAGAAATGGACAGGCTTCCGGGGCTGGTATTTATCGTTGATGTAATAAAAGATGCTACCGCGGTGAAAGAAGCGAAGAAGGTAGGCATTCCGATAATTGCAATAGTAGACACAAATACCGATCCTACCGATGTAGATTACCCAATTCCTGGAAACGATGATTCACTCAGGGCGATTTCACTTGTTGCAAAGATCATTTCTAATGCGGTCCTTGAAGGTAGAAAAGGTTTTGAAACCGAAGAAAAGGAGGCATAAATGGATACCGAAAAAATCAGGGAGTTAAGGGAGAGGACCGGTGCAGGTATTGTTGATTGTAAAGATGCCTTGATGCAGGCAAATGGAGATATAGAACAGGCAGTTGATATTTTGAGAAAGAAAGGAGTTGCCCTTGCGGCAAAAAAGGTAGGCAGAATTACAAAAGAAGGCATTATTGATGCCTATATTCATCCCGGTGATCGATTAGGAGTGCTTGTTGAGGTGAACTGTGAAACAGATTTTGTTGCCCGCAATCAGGATTTTCGTAGGTTTGTTCATGATATTGCATTGCAGATCGCCGCAAGCGAACCACTGGTAGTCAGTCGTGAGGAATTAACCCCGGAAATAATTGAAAAGGAAAAAGAGATATACCGGAGTCAGATGCAGGATGTGAAAAAACCGCCCGAAATAATAGAAAAGATTATTGAAGGTAAGATGGAGAAGTTTTATAACTCTGTCTGCCTTTTAGAACAGCCTTTTGTAAAAATTCCAGAAAAGACCGTTGGTGACTATTTGAAAGAACAGATTGCAAAATTCGGCGAAAATATTGTCATCAGAAGATTTGTTCGTTTTCGCCTCGGTGAGTAAAGACAAGATAAAATACAAAAGAATTCTTTTGAAAATATCCGGTGAAATACTCGGACAGGATGATGAAGTTATAACACCGAGAATATTGCATTATATCACTGAACAAATCCTTTCAGTTTATAAACTTGGTGTTAAAATTGCTGTCGTGGTGGGTGGTGGAAATATCATAAGAGGTAAAGAGGTTTCCTGGTTAAGCCCGGTGGAGGCAGATTTATGTGGGATGGTCGCAACGGTAATAAATGGTATGGCACTTTGTTCCATACTGAAAAAAAAGATAGATAATGTCTATTTACGCAGCAGTTTTGAAGTAACGGGATTTGTAGAAAGTTTCCACAAAATAGAAGACCAGACGATTTATAACCAGGGCGGGGTAATAATTCTTGTTGGTGGAACAGGCAATCCTTTATTTACCACTGATACTGCCGCAGCACTTCGAGCAGTTGAACTATCTTCAGAATTACTTATAAAAGGGACAAAGGTTGAAGGGGTATATTCATCCGATCCCCAAAAAAATAAAAATGCAAAATTTTATCGTAAATTGAGATTTCAGGAAGCGATTAAAAAAAATTTAAATGTTATGGATATCACAGCATTTAGGATCTGCAAGGACGCAAATATTCCTATCTATGTTTATAATCTTATGAAATATCCTCTCAAAAAGATTATTTATGGAGAGGCGGTGGGTACTCTTGTCTATTGAAAGTTTCAGGAGGATTTTATGATAGAAAAAATCAAAAATGATGCGCGTCAGAAGATGGAGAAATCCATAAGCCTTTTAAATCAAGAATTTGCAAAGATAAGGACCGGTCGGGCAACGCCTGCACTCCTTGATGGTGTAAAGGTTGAGTATTATGATAGCCTTTTGCCATTGAATCAGGTTGCCAGTATCAACATCCCTGAGCCCAGATTGATTGTGATCCAACCCTGGGATAAACAGGCACTTTCTGCGATTGAGAAGGCGATATATAAGGCAGATATTGGTTTAACACCGAATAATGATGGAAATGTGATCAGACTCACCTTGCCACCCTTGACCGCGGAAAGAAGAGAAGAACTTGTGAAGCTCACCCAGAAACTCGCTGAAGAATGCAGGGTGGCAATAAGAAACATTAGAAGGGATGCAAATAATGAGTTGAAAAAAACAGAAAAGGAAAAAAAGATTTCTGAAGACGATTCATTTAAAGCGCAGGAATCAATCCAGAAAATGACCGATGAGTACATAAAAAAAGTTGATGAAATACTCAAGAAAAAAGAAAAAGAGATCAGAGAAGTTTAACTAATCAAATAGCCGATAAAAAAACACCATACCTATTCCTGAATGGTTTAAAACTGCGCTTGGATTATTATGATTTTCAGGTCCAATATATATATATTCCATTTCCTCGTTGTAATATAAATAACCATCTTTATTGAAAAACTGGTCATTTAATAGATAATTATAACAAATTTCTAATTTGAATTTTTTAAATTCCCTGCTTAACCCCACGAACAAACCTACATCATTGCTTGTAAAAATTTTTGGATATGCATCGTCCATTTCATAATTGCTCTGAGCATCAATGTTCAATTTTGTACATGAGATCTCAAACCCACTTATAAAGCTTACTGGACCTATATTGAGATTAAATTTAATGTCAATCGGTATACGGTCGTATTTCCACTCTTCTTTTAGATTCAGCGTATCAGTGAGACTATGGTATGTGAATTCACCGCTATTCTTATCCCTGAAATAGTAAACTGAAAGACTGGCTGAAAAATTTTCAATCTTCATAAATTCTAATTCTAAGGTTGGTGAATACAAGAAATTATTAAATCTGCCTAAATCCCCATTCCAGCCAAGCATTGATGCCCGGTTTTCGAGAAATTGGAAATGTTTATTAAAATGACCAATTGTGCAATAATTTATCTTTAATCCAATATAAAATGGGAGAAAACCGATAAGAAAGAAAATCATGGTGGTAAAGGTGTATCAGAAAAAGATAATAGAGTAGATTCCTTTTCAAGGTCGTCACTAAATGAGATAAGAAATCTTTTATCATTGACCACTGCGATTACGGGTAATTCTGAGATAGATGCAAAATTATGGACTATGCCCATAGAGATATCATATACCTTGCCGTCGGCATATAATTTAAATGCATTTACATTTAACCCATCTGAATAGAAAAGCAAGAGCCCATCCTCAATTCCCGCAATCGTTGCCGCACTATAATTTCCATGGTATAACTCAATCCAGTTTGTCCAATCTTGAGACATTAAAATTCGCTTCTGGATTAAAAGATAAAGTCTTTGTTTTTTATCCATCGCAAAACCACTTATTAGGTCGGTTTCTAAGGTATAAAGAGTATCCCATCGAAGACCTTGATCGATTGAACAAAATAGAAAATGCGTGGTTGCTACAAATAGTTCTCCGGATTCTTTGACAGAAAGATTTATGATTTTTTCTGAACTACTTAATATTGTATCAATGTCAACGCCTGCAATATCAGATTTCAATAAAATACTGTTACCCGCGAGATAAAATATTGATGTATCCAAGGGTGAGAATGAAAGGTGTTCAATTTGTTCAATATCTGGAAAGGAAATTATTTTTATCACTCCGTCCATACTACAATAATAAACCTCTCTATTATCAGTTCCAATGAGCAATCGCTGGGGAGTATTAAAAGAAGATGCAATAACTGTGGAGGCTCTATATGGATAGGTAATCGGCAATCGTTTTATGATAGAGTCCTGAAGGATATATATATTGTACTGACTGCCGATGAAAAATTCGTTTCTGTTAATTTTTGATGCCTCTATGTGGTAAATCAAATCCTCAAAATTAATTTTCTTCCAGCAATCTTCAAATTCGTCACCAAGCGGAACAAAGTGCCCATAATAATCAGTGCAGGCAATAAAAAGCAAAATTATGAGCAGATGTTTTTTTTTCATCTTAAATCAAGATATAAAATTCTAAAACATAATTTGGGGGAATCCGACTCCATCAGCGTATCTTTATTATTATCTTTGATTTCTAAAGGTACTGAGTTATGTCCTGAGACTGCACCGATTATTGGGAAAGGCAGTACAAAAAGCCCTGCCCAGTATTTTGCATCTTTAGAAATATGTGAGGAGATGAGAATCGTGCATAAGCCGAGTTGTACCCCAATAAGGCTATTTTTTATTGCTTTAACAAAAGATTTTCTTGAATGATTTTTATTATAAGGGCTGAAATGGATAAAAGAAGATGCGCAGATGGGCATTCCTATGGTATAACCGAACAAATAACCAAGTTCCTGAGTAAAATTTTCAGAATAGTGATTTATTGTGGAAAGAGAAAAAAATGTAATATAAGCAGCTGAGACGAATCCAACTGTCCCACCAATAAATCCATGGATTCCATCTACAAAATAATTGTGGTCTCTTACAATTACTGAATCAATAGAATTGATGCTTAAACTCACTATTGAAAGAATCAAAACAATCATTTCTTCAAATTCTATATAACTATTCCCATATGTCAACACACTTTGCGGACTTTTAAAAATAAATTCATAATCTATAAGTACTTCTCTAACTAAACCCAATTTACTATTATTTGTCAAAATTTTTAGTAGGAGGTAAAATGCCCAAATTTTGGGATGACTTTTCGCGCTGGCTTGAGGATGCTTCTAAGGTTCTGAGCAAGGAAGCAGGCGATCTGACGATGAAGGGTAAATTGAAAATAGAAATCTTTGAACTCAAGAGGCAGTTGCAGGAATTATTCAGGGAGCTCGGACAGACATTCTATGGCTTTTTCCCTTTGAAGGGAAATGAAGATTTTAAAAACGAGCAAAAAATTAAACATCTTGTTCAAAAAATAAAACGCATCAAGAACGAAATAACAAAAAAAGAGACCGAATACAAAAAGATAGGTCAGAAGAATAAATAATAAATAACCGAAAGGAGGTTAACTATGGCAGATAAACTGATAAAAAGATGGGACCCATTCAGGGAATTGATGTCTTTAAGAGACGATATGGATAGGTTATTCAACGCATTCTTTGGTAAACCAATTGCTGAAGAAAGTGAAGGAATATGGATTCCAGTGATTGATATTGAAGAAGATAATGAAAATTTCATTGTAAGTGCTGAACTTCCTGGTTTGAAAAAAGAAGATGTTAAGATTTCGGTCAGGGGCAATCTGCTTACCATCTCCGGTGAAAGAAAACAGGAATCAGAGACAAAAAACAAGACCTATCATCGGGTTGAAAGAATGTATGGAAAATTCTCAAGGACAATAACATTACCGAGCGAAGTTGATGTCAATAAGATAAAGGCGGTATATAAAGATGGTGTGCTCCACATTACCCTGCCTAAGCCTGAAACAATGAAGCCTAAAGAGATTGAGGTTGAAATAAAATAGAGGTGACAATGGAAGCTAAGATCTCATTAAAATCCGCAGGGATTATTGCTGGAGTTGCTGCGATTGTTGCCTTCTTATTCGGGTTGATTATTAGTACAGGGATTCCTGGTATTTCAAACAAAACCGAAGCAAGTCAGGGCACGGTTGGATTAAACCCAATCGTTACCGAACAAGGAGAGAGTCCTTTTACAAGGGTTGCAGAGATGGTATCACCCGCAGTTGTAAATATCTCAGCGGAAAGGACCGTGAAGACCGGGTTTGAAGATTTTGAATGGAATTTCCGTGGTCCGTTTGAAGACTTCTTCCGTGATTTCTTCAAAAATTTTCCTCGTGGCGATACCAAAACCAAAACACTCGGCTCTGGATTTATTATCTCTGAAGATGGCTATGTGGTAACAAATCACCATGTCATAAAGAATGCGACAAATATAATAATTCGGCTTACAAACAAAAAAGAATACAAAGGCAATGATGTCAAGATAATCGGTTCTGATTCACGGACTGATGTGGCTCTGTTAAAAATAGAGACAAAAGAAAGACTTCCTTACTTAAAATTTGGTGATTCTGATAAAATTAAAGTTGGCGACTGGGTAATGGCTGTTGGCAATCCTTTCAATCTTGAAGGAACGGTTACCGTCGGTGTGATATCAGCAAAAGGCAGGAGTCATATTCCATTGAGCGAAGGACCGGATTTACAGAATTTTTTGCAGACAGATGCGGCGATAAATCCTGGTAATTCAGGAGGTCCATTATTAAACCTTCAAGGTGAAGTAATAGGCATTAATACGGCAATTACATCAACAAGTGGTGGTAATATCGGAATTGGTTTTGCGATACCTATAAATCTCGCAAAGAATATTATTGAAGAACTGAAGTCAAAAGGTAAGGTTACAAGAGGTTATCTTGGCGTATATCTTGAAGATTTGACCGAGGATATGAAGAATGCCTTGAATCTTTCATCCCTTGATGGGGTTATGATTAATGAGGTAATTGCTAATTCACCTGCCGACAATGCTGGAATAAAAGAAGGTGATGTGATTATTGAATATGATGGGAAGAAGGTGACTGATGTCCAGTCATTCAGAATTATGGTTGCATCAACGACTCCTGGCAGGACAGTAAGGTTAAAATTGATAAGGAATGGGAAGGAAATGGATTTGAAAGTGAAGATTGGTGAAATGAAGGAAGAGGTTGCTGGTGTGGTTGGAGAAAAACAGGGGGCTGAACTTGGTTTGCAAGTTGTGGATATTGACAGTCCTGATGCAAAAGTATATAATATTAGCGCTAAAAAAGGGGTTGTCGTGACGAATGTTGAATCCGATTCTCCTGCTGGTAATGCTGGACTACAAACTGGCGATGTCATCATTAGTATAGACAACAAGAAGATTGATGATATATCTGATTTCAAGAAGGCAGTAAAGGAATTAAAGAAGGGAAAGCCAGTGATCTTCCAGATTCAACGAGGTGAGAGAAAAAGGTATGTAGCAGTGACACCATAGATTGATGAGGATACCGAAACGGGTAACAGAAAGGGGGTTGAAGCAATTTATAGAGGAAATTAGCAAATATCCGCTTCTTTCAAAAGATGAAGAATTTGAACTCGCACGCAGAATAAGAGAAAAAAAAGACAGCGCAGCAAAAGAAAAATTAATACTCTCAAATCTGAGGAATGTCATTCATATATGCAAAAATTTTCAGGATTATGGGTTGGGTTTGAGTGAACTGATAAATGCAGGAACGCAGGGATTGATCCATGCTATAGAGAAATTTGATGAAAGAAAAGGGTATAGATTGAGTACATATGCAACCTGGTGGATAAAGCGAGAAATTTACAAGGCAATATTCTCCGACCAAGAGCTTATCCCCAAGAGCCATCTGGCAAGACGCATAAAGATGTTCATTCCAAATTTTGTCCAGGAACATGGGCGCGAACCAACAATTCAAGAAATTGCAAAACACTTTAAAGTTTCAATCCATCAGGTCTCAAATGCCATGACGGAATTACTACCGATGCTTTCGCTGGATGAAGCACAGGCAGATGAAGATGCCGGTCCTTTTATAGAAACTTTATCCATTGAGCAGTCTGCTGCGGAAAAATTTGTTTTGCCTTCGCCCGAAGAAATTTTAAAACAAAAACAGGAGACAGAACGAATTCAGCAGGTATTAAAAAGACTTTCACCAAGGGAAAAAGAGATAATCGAGAGGAACTTTGGGCTCGGAGATTTTGAAGCCCAGAGCCTTGAAGAAATAAGCAGGTTGATGAATATCACAAAGGAGAGGGTGAGACAGATAAGGGATAATGCATTGAAGAAATTGCGTTTGATTCTGCCACGGATAAAATAATTACTAAAATCAGCGGTTAACTATATCTCTTCTATGAAGATTTCGGTATTAGTGTAGATGCAAATTTTTGCCGCAATGTTTATTGATTCTTCAACTATCTCTCGTGCCGATAGGTTAGTGTATTTTATAAGTGCCCGTGCCGCAGCCAGGGCGTAAGGAGAACCGGAGCCGATTGCAACAATGCCATCATCCGGCTCAATCACATCACCTACACCTGAAACAATATATGAATGCTCTTTATCGAGGATTGCCAGAAATGCCTCAAGCCTTCTTAGAATTTTGTCTTGACGCCAATCCTTGGCAAGTTCAATTACACTCCTAGCTACATTGCCTCTATATTCTTCTAATTTTGCCTCAAATCTTTCAAATAATGTTAAAGCATCCGCCGTCGCCCCCGCAAAACCAACAAGAATTTTATCATTATACATCTTACGAATCTTCCTTGCGCGATGTTTCATTATCGTTTCGCCGGTTGTCACCTGACCGTCACAACCGATTGCAACTTTATTATCGCGGCGTAAACCGAGTATGGTGGTTGAATGCATAGATTATTATAATCACAGAATTTTCTCTGTCAATCATTGATTTTATTCAAATTTTGAGTATAATTACTAAAAGGAGGTCAAATTGAAAGTTTTAATCTCAGACCCGATTGCAAAAGAAGGAATTGAGATTTTAAAGAAGAGCGGTTTTGAGGTTATTGAAAAGACCGGGATGCCACCTGAAGAATTAATAAAAATTATTCCGGATTTTGATGCCATAATTGTCCGGAGTGCAACAAAGGTAACGAAAGATGTTATCGCCGCCGGTAAGAAATTAAAAGTCATTGGGCGGGCTGGTGTTGGGCTTGATAATGTTGATGCTGAGGCAGCAAAGGCAAAGGGAATTAAAGTCGTGAATACACCCGCCGCAACTTCTATATCCGTTGCTGAGCTTGCCCTAGGAATGATGCTCTCAGCGGCAAGAATGATTCCACAGGCGACTGCATCTACAAAGGCAGGCAAATGGGAGAAGAAAAAATTCCATGGAACTGAGCTCTATGGTAAAACACTGGGTATTATAGGAATTGGCAGGATTGGTTCTGAATTAGCAAAGAGGGCGAAGGCACTGGGAATGGAAGTTATTGCCTATGACCCTTATGTGCAGTCTTCCGATTTTGCAAAAATTGTTGATTTTGATACACTATTAAAAACTTCGGATTTTATTTCCCTCCATATTCCCAAGACAAAGGAAACGACTCATTTATTGAATAAATCTGCATTTGATAAAATGAAGAACGGTGTGATTATTGTGAACTGTGCAAGGGGCGGTGTTGTGGATGAGGAGGCACTTTATGATGCACTCGTATCAGGAAAAGTGAAAGTTGCCTGTCTTGATGTCTTTGAGGTAGAGCCTGCAAAAGAACATAAATTATTCGGCTTGGAACAGGTTATCCTAACACCCCATATTGGTGCCCAGACCGATGAAGGACAGCAAAGGGCAGGGGTTCAGATTGCGGAACTGGTGAGAGACGCACTGAGATAAATACCTAAAAGCTTAAACTTTAGAGGTTAATAATGTTCTAAATCCGCTTTGTTTCGGATAAAGATACAATAATAGAGGAGGCTAAATGCCAGAGATAAGAGCTTTTAAAGGGATAAGATATAATCCAGCAAAAATTAAGAATCTTGCTGATGTGATAACCCAGCCCTACGACCAGATAACAGATGAAATGGAAAAAGAATACAAAATAAGGAGCCCTTATAGTTTTGTTAATCTCGTCCTTACTCATTATGCTGATGGGCATGATCGTAATAAAGAGTATGAGAATGCAAAGAATTGTGTTGAAACCTGGTTGAAAGATAATATATTTGTGCAAGATAAAGAAGATTCGATTTATCCTTATTTTCAAGAATTCAGTCTTGAAGGAAAAACCTATATAAGAAAGGGTTTTATATGCAGATTGAGAATTGAAGAATTAGGAAAAGGTAATATCTTGCCCCATGAAAAGACCCTTTCTAAGCCCAAAGAAGACCGTTTGAATCTTACAAGAATTACGAAAAAAGATTTTGAACCAGTATTTTTATTGTACACCGACCCGGAGAATGTAGTGATGGACATGATCGAGAAGGAATGTAAGGACAGACCACTCGTCGATGTGAAGGACGACCGGGGAGTGACACATAAATTATGGAAGATTTCAGATAAAGATACAATCAAGAAAGTTGCCGCCACATTAAAGGGAGCAATATTTGTCATTGCTGATGGTCATCATCGCTATGAAACCGCATTCAATTACCTCAATGAGCTGGGAGAGATTGGAATGGAACATCCTGCGAATTTCAAAATGGTGACGCTTGTAAATATCCAAGATCCAGGGCTTGTAATCCTCCCCACCCATCGTTTGATAATGAATTTAAAGGATTTTAAAACCAATGCTTTTACAAAAAGGGCAGAAGATTTTTTTGATGTTAAAAAAACAGATAGAAAGAATCTTAAATCAGCACTTGAAAAAGAAAGGATGTATGCATTTGGATTTTACACAAAAAGGGATAGTTATATCCTTAAACTGAAGGATTTAAAGGTGATGGAGAAATTTCTTCCTGACCGGAGCCAAGAATACCAGAGTCTTGATGTAGCAATACTCCATACAATTTTGATTGAAAATATCCTTGGTATAAAGCCTGAAAAGATTGAAGATCATGTTAGATACCAAAGGGGGATTGAAGAGACTTTGAAAAGAGTTGATTCTGGCGAATTCCAGTTTGCATTCTTGATGAATCCAACAAGGCCAGAACAGGTACGTGATGTTGCATCAAAGAAAGAAAGGATGCCGCAGAAGTCAACCGATTTCTATCCTAAACTAATTTCGGGATTGGTATTTTACGATATAAAGGAGTAGCTAAAGATATAATTTATTCTTTTCTATATATTCTATAACCCTGGGGACTGTTAGATATTCAATACGCAGTCCCTTTTTTATTCTTTCCCTTATTAGTGTTGAAGATACATCTATCAATGGAGCACTGCTGAGTAAAATTTTATCGTAAAATGGCCTGATTTTTTTTATCTCAAAATTAGGACGTGGTAATACAATCACTTTTGTTTCATTAAAGATTATCTCAGGATTTTTCCAGTGCTTTATCTCATTCCACTGGTCCGCACCGATTATCAAATAAAGATTTGCTTTCTGATATATTTTATTAGATTTCCTCAGCGCTTTTATTACCTTAAATGTATAACTCCTACCTTTGATTTTCTTTTCAATATCGCTGATAAAAAATCTTTTATTACCCTTGATTGCAATTTCTATCATTTTATAGCGGTGTCTATAAGAAGAATACTTTCTTTTATGGGGTGGATTAAATGCAGGAATGAAAACTATTCTATCAAGATTGAATTCCTCAAGGACCCACTCGCTTATTATCAGATGCCCAATATGGGGTGGATCAAAAAGACCACCCAAGATGCCCGCTGATATATTATGGCTTTTCAATTTTCAATCTTTTTATTCTTTTTTCTGCTGCTCTTTTCCAATTTTCATTTTCAAGTAGCTCTTTATATTTCTCATATGCCTCTTGTATTTTATTAACTTTTTCATAGGTAAAGGCAAGCAAAAATTTTGATTCATCTGCAGACGGCGTTTCAGGATAATTTTCAATGACATATTTAAAATACAGGATTGCCGATTCATATTCCTTCATCTTGAGATATAATCTGCCATTTTCTAATTCCTTCTTTGCCAGACGATTCCTTGCCTGAAGTATTAATAATCTTACAGAATCACCATAACTTGAATTCGGAAAACGGGTTATGAAATCATCAAATAAGGATATTGCCTCTTTAGTCTCGGTCTGGTCTTTTTCATAGCCTGGTGCTTTTAAAAAGTATGCCTTCGCCCTTAATAGATAACCTTGTTCAAGAAATGGACTGTTGGGGAAGTTTTTTATCAAGTAATCAAATTCAGTGATTGCCTGATTATAATCCCTTTTTTCAAAATATGATTTTGCGAGATAGAACTGGGCATCATCAACAAACTCGGTTGAGGCATGATAGAATATTATTTTTTCAAAGGATTTGATTGCCGAATCGTATTTTTTGTTATTATAGAATTCCATTGCCCGCTCAAACTCATCTTCAGGCTCAAGTGGCGCCAGCATCTGTTTGCTACAAAAAACAACAAAGCATAATATCAATAATCTTAATTTCGGATTTCGGATTTCGGATTTCGGATTTTTATTCATTATTTCTCCTTTATCTCTTTTATCCTTTCGCGGGATTTTTGAACAAGTTCACCTTTTTGATACGGGTTGAGGCGAAGCACCTTCTTGTAATAATCCATTGCCTGGTCATACTTTTCACTGGCATAAAATATTTCACCAAGATAAAAGCAGGCATCGTCAAGCAGCGATTTTGGTTCTTGATTCGTCTCAACTTCCTTAAAAAATACAGTCGCGCTGTCATACTGCCCTTTATCATAATATTTTTTTCCTAAAAGAAAATTAATTTCACCGAGCAATAATAAATTTTCTGAAGTCTTTATCCTTTTGTACTCTCTTTGGGCTATCATCCGCGCAGTCAAAAGGTTGTCACATTCAATCAGGGATTTCAAAAAATTTTTTACTGATTTCCTTGCCATCTCAGAAGTAGAATCAATCTCATAGGCTTTAATATAACCAGCAAGGGCACCAGAATAATTGCCCTGTTGGAAATGCAAATCGGCAACTAAAAATAGATTATCTGCCTGTTTGTAATCCGGAATTAAGTCAGGAATTGTTTTATAAAACTGCAGCGCCTTTTGTAAATCAGATATTTTTAAAGCTTTCTTGGCTGAGGTAGTATAGACATATATAATACTATCTTTGAATAGTGTATCCAACTGAAGGGAATTTCTAAAATGGTCTTTTGCCTGATCGTACTCGTTTTTCCCGAAGTAGCAGATACCTAAAAGATATTGGATCTCTGCGTCTTTATCTTCCCGATATTTTAATATTTCAATGAGTGCCCGGTCATAATTCCACTGATTTATAAACTTTCTGGCATTTTTGATATGGGTATTTTTTTGAGAACAGACTAATAAAAAAATTATTGCTAATAAAAATTTGAACTTCACAGTTTGGCGACCACACCCTCCACAATTTTTATCAATTTGGGCTCGGCCCTTTTTGCCGCCAGGAGTATCTTTACAATGCTTGCAGGCTGGAGCGCGTCTGGAATTCCCATATCAGTAATCACTGAAAGCCCGAGCACCTTTATTCCCAAGTACCTTGCCATAATCACCTCAGGGACAGTGGACATTCCTACCGCATCAGCCCCAATCGTTCTAAGAAAACGGTACTCAGCACGCGTCTCAAGATTCGGGCCCGGAACAGCAACATAAACTCCCTTTTTTATGAAAATACCTAATCTCTGTGCAACAGTCTCGGTGAGCCTGACAAGTCTTGGGTCATAACAATTGAACATATCAGGAAATCTCGGTCCCATCTTCAATTCATCATAACCCCGTAAGGGATTATCAAAAATAAGATTGATATGGTCGGTAATGATCATTATATCACTTGCTGAGAATTCAGGGTTAAGACCCCCGGCAGCATTTGAAATTATAAGGTATTTTACACCCATTTTCTTCATTATAATTAGTGGATATACAATTTCCTTAGCACTGTACCCTTCATAATAATGGAATCTGCCCTGCATCACCATTACCGCACGATTACCAAGATGCCCAAAGAGCAATCTTCCTTTATGGAATTCAACTGTCGAAACTGGAAAATGGGGGATTTCAGTATAATCAAATGAAGTTTTAATCTTAATACATTTTACCAATCTACCAAGTCCAGTTCCAAGTATGATTCCGATTTCAGGCTTTAGATCGGTTCTCTCACATAGATAATCCAGGGTTTTTTTTATTTTCGTCTTCATTTCTTCTCTAATCTTTCAAGCAAACGAAGATAGGATTCAAGAAGCCCACGAAATTCAGAGACGAGCAGCAATTTCTGGTGCTCCACCATTTTTGTCTCTTCTTTTATCCGCGCCAGTTCAGCCTGCGCTTCTCGTAAAAATCGCTGTGCTTCAACGCGGGCATTAGCAATGATTGTTTCTGCCTCTTTTTTTGCTCCTTCTCTAAGTTCTTCAGTCGCCTTCTGCGTTGTAGTCAATGTATCCTGCAATATCTTCTCCATTCTCCGGTAGTCTTCAATCTTTGCATCAAGGTCTTTAACCTTCTCAGCAAGAGCGGCATTCTCTCTTAACAGACCTTCAAGTTCGTTTGAGATCATCTCCAGAAATGAACGAACTTCATGTGGGTCATATCCACGCAGGGCTTTTCTAAATTCCTGTTTCCGAATTTCCAAAGGAGTTATCGCCATCATACCTCCTTTTACATAAAGACCATAATCTGGTTACCGCCTCTCTCTTTTGCTTTATAAAGGGCAATATCAGCCTTCTTTATCAATTCATATGTTCCACCAGCATCATCCGGGAAGGATGCAACGCCGATTGAGACACCGAGTTCCTTTATTTTAGGATTACCTTTGAAGAAATCGTAACGCTGGATTGCATACAGAATGCGATTCGCAGTCTTATACGCTGACTCCTTTTTTGTCTCTGGTAAAAGGATTATAAATTCATCTCCACCATAACGGGCAATTACATCAACACTACGCAGATTTCTTTCAAGAAGCTGGGCAAGTTCTAATAATACCTGATCACCAACTTGATGGCCAAATTCATCATTAACCTTCTTAAATTTATCTATATCAATAAAGAGAATAGATAAACAGTGTTCATAACGTGATGCCCTCTGTAATTCCTTACTCAACTGGTTTTCAAAATATCTGCGATTAAATATCCCGGTCAGGGGATCAAGCCAGATGCGATGTTTTACACGAGAATAGAAGCAGTTTGGTTTCAATAGATGTTCTACAAATACATAAGGATGGTCTTTCAAAATTTCAAGCACCTCCTCAGAGCTAATTTTTTCAATCCGATACTGACATAACACAAAAAGTTTCAAATCAGGCTGGGTATTGAAATCATCAAGCATTTCTTCAAAGGTTAAAAATTCTTTACTGCTTTCCACAAATACCCGCATTCCCTGGTAATTCTTGGTTAATTTATCATATTCGTTCTTCAGCCAAGGGAGAAAAAAAGAAGGCTGCATTATCTCTTCAACAATCATTATTTGATTTTTGAACTCATTTTTCAATTCTTTTATACAAGATTCTTTTCCTATGTATATGCACCGCTCCTTGCGCTCAATTCCTTCTTTTATTAAAGGCTTTATATTTTCAAGAAGCTGGTTTTCATCACGATAAAGATAAAGGGCATGAACAGGAAGTTCAAGTTCAATGCCCTCGTATCCAAGTTTTATATAGCGATTCATTTTCCTGCCCTCCTTAATGGAGTTTGAGTCATCTCCGTTTATTTTTGATTTTAATTCTTTTTGTCATTACCATTTCAAGAATATCAAGGGCCCGCGATAATTTCCTTATATTATAATTCCCCATATGGCCTATGCGCAATATCTTTCCCTTCATTTCTCCCTGACCATTGGCAAAAAGAATTCCATATTTTTCTTTGCATTCTTTTATTATTTCAGTGCTATCCATTCCTTCAGGCATCTTTACGACTGTTAATCCATTGGATGGGCTCTCGGAAAATAACTCATAACCCATTTTTTTAATCCTCTCTCGAACATAATCAGCCATTTTTTTATGGCGCAAAAAATTTTCTTCTATTCCTATCTTTGTGATTTTTTCTAATCCTTTTTTCAATCCATATAAGATTGTGATCGCCGGTGTCCAAGGAGTCTGTCCTTTTTCCAAGAACTTCTCATACAGGCTGAAATTAAAATAGTACCGTGGTGTGTCTGAATTTTTAATCTTTTCAAAGGCACGCGGTGATAATCCAACAAATGCAATCCCTGGAGGCGCCATCAGAGCTTTCTGTGAGGCAGCAGCAATAACATCAACACCCCATTTATCTTGATAAAAAGGGTCAGCACCAATACCCGCGACTCCATCAACGATAAGATAACCTTGGTATTTCTTTACCACTTCATTTATTGCTTTTATATCATTTACTACGCCCGTAGAAGTCTCGGTTAGGGTTGTAAAAACAAGGGGCGGCTTTTTTGTTTGTTTCAGACCCTGCTCAATCATTTCTGGCGTGACAGGTTTTCCAAATTCCTGCCGGATAACAATCGGTTCTTTTCCATAATTTTTGCATAATTCCGTCCATCTTTCACCGAACTTACCACAAACTGCCACAATAACATCATCAGATTTGGAAACCATATTTACATACGCTGCTTCCATCGCTCCCGTACCCGAGGAAGTCAAGAGATAAATTCTGTGGTGACAGTTGAGCACTTCCTTAAGCATATCAGCAATATTGTTAAGCAAAACCCTGAATTTGTCTTCTCTGTGATAAATGCATTTGTGAGCAGTTGCCTGAAGTATATCTTCAGGTATATCAATTGGTCCTGGGGTAAAAAGCCTGTATGCCCTCAATCTTCCTCCTGCATTCTTCACACAAATCAACTCCTTTTCTATCTGTATCAACTATTGTATTTGAAAAATACATAACACAGGTTGGGGTTTGACAATGGTGTAAACCAACGATGTGTCCGATTTCATGAACGACTTCCTTTGCCAATCTTTCTTTCAATAAACCATTTTTTGAAAGACGATAAATAGAGACAATTGCTACATTTCTATGAATATCTGCAAGTCCGAATATGAAATTAAACCTTGGGGCATAGATATCCACATCAACTATGATTAAATGTTTGTCACATCTTTTATCATAACAATCTGTAAGTGATTCAATGATTCTTGATGCCTCATACTGGTTCCTCAAAGGATTGAATGTCTCCGATGCAATATGGAAATCTTTGGAACGAATGACGGAAAGGTTAAACTGTTTTTTCAGAATGCCACTTATCAAATCAGAAAACTCCAGCCCTTCCTGTTGATACAGACAGACCATTATTCTTTTTCACCCATTTTTTTGATAAATGGAGTAAAAAGGTCTATTGGTATGGGAAAGATCGTAGTAGAATTCTTTTCAGTCGCAACTTCGGTCAGTGTCTGTAAGAATCTCAATTGAATACCGGTGGGTGTCTGCCCAATAATCTGTGCTGCTTTGTTTAACTTTTCTGCTGCCTGTAGTTCTCCTTCGGCATGGATGATTTTCGCGCGCCGCTCCCTTTCTGCCTCTGCCTGGCGCGCAATTGCCCTCTGCATCTCTTGTGGTATATCAACATGTTTGATTTCAACAGTTGAAACCTTGATTCCCCAAGGGTCAGTATGTTCATCAATTATCTTCTGGAGTCTCATATTTATTTTCTCTCTTTGCGTTAATAAATCATCAAGTTCATATTCACCAAGCACACTCCTCAATGTAGTCTGGGCAATCTGGCTTGTTGCATATAGATAATCTTCCACTTCAATAACCGCTTTTGCTGCATCAAAGACCCTAAAATAAGCGACGGCATTAACCTTTACCGATATGTTATCCTTTGTTATCACATCCTGCGGCGCAACATCCATCGTTACAACCCTTAAAGAGACTTTCACCATTTTGTCAATTCCAGGCCAGAGAATGAAAATCCCTGGTCCTTTAACACCGATAAATCGTCCCAACCTGAATACTACCGCCCGTTCGTATTCCCTTAAGACTTTAATTGCACTCAAGACGATCAAAATCAGGACAATAATTATTATAGTCGTTAATCCCATTTATCCTCCCTTAAAATATAATATTATAGTCTTTTTTTCTATCAAGTCAAGTATGCGTTTTTTAATAGGTTGACAAATTATAGTGAATTGGCAGAATACAATGCGAAAGGATAATCAGAACCGGACTATCTTGGTTTTAGGATAATAATGCCTCAAGATATCCTTATAATTCTTACCCCTTTTTGCCATACCCATTGCACCAAATTGACACATTCCTACACCATGGCCGAATCCCCTTCCCTCAATGACTATCATACTATCCCTGCAATAGATAGTAAAATTATTAGATTTCAACATTCCATCAGGGTCTTTTTCTGAACCGAATAATCGGCGGATGTTATATGCAGATATTTTATATTCATCTTTGTCGGTTATTATATTTACTTCAACAACCCTTTTACTTCTCGGATTTCTTCGTAATATCAAACTCTTTATTAATTCTGTATCAGAAATTACAATTCCAATCTGGCAAAGATTCTTTCTTAGGTTCTTAAAAAATTCCTTTTTATTCATTTCCTTTCTCCAGCGAAAGTGTGGACTATCATTGCAGAATTTACATTCTACACTTCGCAAATATGGCATTGAATTTTCACTCCATGCGTCATTGAAATCCGCGGTCATGCCACCGCAGGTTGAGTGATATTTTGCATCAATGGGTTTATCTTGATAAGTAATAACCAGATTTCTTGTTTTGCTGATTGCAATATTTATAAGACTATCTTCTGCCTGGATGCCACCGTATGCCTGATCTCTTATTGTTGCATAAAGATCAAAGCCAAGGTTTTCGTGTTTATTCAGATTTGCATAGGCATAAGTACGGGCAGCGATTGCCTGTGCCTTTGCAGACTCTATTAAGTCGGTATTGATCTTACCCAGTTCGCAGGGAACCACTCCTTTCAGATAGTCTTCTATGTCAAGGATATTTATGACCCATATTTTGCCGTTTATTTTTTTTATTTCTAAATCACCATAATAAAGTCTATTATTAACAACTATTCTATTATTTTTGGACTTTAAAAAAATAGGTAGCTCATCGGAAATTCTGATGGTATAATCTTTAAGATATTCATTGTTTTTAAATCCACTGACTTTTACTGAATCTAAACCTGTAAGAATCGCAATACGAATCAAATGTTGATATCTGGATTTCTGGACATAGGGAATACAATTAATACAGACGCCGAATAATATTACTATATTTAACCACTTAACCATTTAACCAATTAATTTTTTTATATCCTGTATCATCTTCTGATAGTGACTTCCCTTCCAGTAAACACGATGGCATCTGGGGCAGCGAGCAAATTCATTATAATTTTTATATGTATAATAGGGAATAACACCCTTCACGCCCTCCTTATCTATACTTACGAGTAACTCATTACAGCAAAGACATCTCGTGAAAAAATTCAATTCATTATCAAGATTGAAATGTTTGATTATTGTATTCAGCTGAATTGGAAGGACTTCAGATTCAATGAAAAAAACTCCTTCTTTATCTTTTAATTGTGTATTTCTTGTCAAGAATATCCTGTTTTCCTTTTTTGCCAAAAAGAACGCCTTCATACCTTCATTAGAATAAAGTGTATCAATCCCGCAGATCCTCAAATATTTGCAGAGTTTACCGAGCATACCATTACACAAAAATTTCATATTAGAATTTTTTATGGTAACTTAATAAGGGTATTTAATAAAAGAATTAAATGATTGGGATTATGCTCAAGAAGATTTATACAATTATTGAGCATTAAAATTGTATTGATGATAATATCCATGCGGATTCTCTGCGCTTTACTTACAATGTCCTGTCCAAATTCGTAGTTTTTATCCCGGAATAATTGGTTATAAAAAACACACCTGTAAAAGAGCAAAAGACCGAAGAAAAGGTCAGTAAGATTTTCTTTCGCGAGTTCCCTGGAAAACTTCACTGCATTTTCTGTTGAAAGCGGGGCTTTTTGGAAAATTTCACGGGCGGTTGCCAAAAGTGTATTCTCTCTAAGACTCATTATCTCACCCGGGCTACCAAGAATAAAATTGTCTTCTCCATCAAAAATAATATTTGCTATTTGCGCATTATTTAAATAACTGAATTTAATTATCTGACAGCGTGAACGAATCGTTGGCAATAAAAAATCGGGCCTTGAAGATGTAAGAATAAATATTGTATCAAGGGGAGGCTCCTCAAGTGTCTTTAGAAAACTGTTTGCTGACTCTTCATTCATGCGATCAGCTTCAAGAATGATAACAACCCTTTTTGTTCCTTTTGCAGGCATCAATAGAAGCCATTCAATTAAGTGTCTTATCTGTTTTATTACAATAGAAGAATGGTCTTCAATCTTTACAATTGTATTTTCGGGAAGATAAGTCTTCATATAATCAAATATTTTTTCATCTTTCTCTTTTTCTTTAATTGAGGGTGGCACTGGTGCAATCAGCATAAAGTTTGGCGAATGGGGTGGACAACCCAATGTCTTTGCTATGGCAAACGCAGTCTGCCTTTTACCTACACCTTTTGGACCCGCAAGGAGGAGATTATAAATATGCCCTTTTTTCAGGGCATTACGAATAAAATTTTTTGCTGTTTCCTGCCCAATGATCTCATCAAGATAATCCACGGATTATTATAATAATTTTTTTTAGTAAATCAAGGTTCAATCAGATTCTATTTCTTTCGCAAAATTCTTGAGCAAAAATTTTCTGAATTTTTTTAATGCCTTTGCACGATGGCTTATGCGATTTTTTACCATTGGTCCAAGCTCAGCAAATGTTTTTCTATACCCTTTTGGAATAAATATAGGGTCGTATCCAAATCCCCATTCCCCCCTGGGTTCATAGGTTATTCTTCCTTCAATCTCTCCTTCAAATACTCTATATTTTTTTATATCGTAGAAATAAACAAATACGGCGCGGAACCACGCCCTTCTATTTTTTGCCCTTCCCAGTTCTCTTAAAACCCTCTCTATTTTTTTCTCATCATTCACCTCATATCTTGACGATAGAACTCCAGGTGCACCATTCAGTTCTTCAATAAATAATCCTGAATCATCAGCAAGTGCTGGGAGTCTAATTATCTTATGTATAAATTCTGCTTTTAAGAAACTATTCTCAACGAGTGTATCCCCGGGTTCAGGAATGTGAAAATCAATGAACCGTGTGTATGGAATCAGTAAGACTTTATCTAAGTGTAGTATATCACTTATTTCTTCAATTTTATGATAATTTTTTGTTGCCAGAACAATGTGGAACATAAATTCATACAGGGGGTCAAAGACCCCCTGTATTCATCTTCCCATTTAAGGATTTATCATCGTTTCAACTACAAATGCACCCCTATAGCCCTTGCTTATTGCAAGATTTTTAAGAGATTCTGCTTCTTCCTTTGTAAGACAGTCTCCAACCCGAACCTTATAATAAGGTGGTGTGTGCTCAATGTAAACCTTTCCACCAAATATGCTCCGCGCATCTTCGGCAACTTTTGAAGCGCCTTTTTGAGTTGATGAAGCAAAAATCTGAACCCGGAAACCATATACTGAAGCTGGAGCAGCCGATGGAGTGGGCGCTGGTGTGTAAGTTGGTGCGGGCGTAGGGGTTAATGGTACTGCAGTTACTTCTTCCATTGGTAATGGTGCGAGCGGTGCTGGAGCAGGTGGTGCAACTGTGACTTCTTCCATAGGCGCGGGAGCCTCCTCTATTGCAGGCGGTAATGCGGGGGCCTCTGTTGGTGGTGCTGAGATCTCAGGTGCTGGTGCAGGAGTTGGATAGACTGGTTCTTCAGAGATATTCTTTCCTTCTTCACCAAATACAACGACCTCTTCCAGTCCCTCGGTCTTTACGGTAGTTTTTTTGGGTGCACAGAATACAAAAAGTATAATGACACCCATTATTAGCAACTTCTTCATCATAACCTCCTTTTTTTCTTTTCTTTATAAAAAGAAAGAAGTTTTTTTAACTCTGGAGCCCTTTGCTTTCTACATACAAGGACTCCTTTAGGGCTTGCCACGACCACAAGCCCATTTATTCCAAAGATCCTGACTGGAACACCATTAGTATATACAATTGAACTACTCGTTTCAAGACCCAAAACATCTCCTAAAAATATGTTGCCATTTTTGTCTTTTTTGAAATACCTCTCCAAGGCAAGATAGGTACCAACGTCATCCCAGCCAAAGTCTGATTTTATTACACATATTTTATCACTCCTTTCCATTATTCCGTAATCTATTGATATTTCAGAAATCCTTTCAAAATATCTTTTATCTTTAAATTTTAAATAATCTTTTACTCCATCATAGACATCTGGAATGAATGTCTTAATCTCATTAAGAACGGTACTTATTCTATAAGTAAATATCCCGCTATTCCATAAATACCTTTTGGTCTTGACGTATTCCTCTGCCTTATTAATTGAAGGTTTTTCAGTGAAGCCTTCACAGTAAAATCTTGTAATTCCTCTTTTCCTGTCGATTACCTTCCCAATCTTTATATAACCGTAACCGGTCTCAGGTCTATTGGGGGTTATTCCATACGTAACCAAAAGTCCTTTCTCAGCCATGGTTTCGCCATATCTGAGACATTGAATGAATTTTCTTTTATCTTTAATAATATGGTCTGCAGGCATTATGTGAATTATCCCATCGCCGTATTTTTCCTTTAACAACATTGCACAGAGGCATATTGCTGGTGCGGTATTTCTCCGCGCAGGTTCAATAATAAGATTCTCGTTACCGACAAATCTCTTTGTTATAACCTTTAGTTCTTCAGGAATTACTAAAAATCTTTCGCTTTTTTTGAAATATTTATTGATTCGTTCAATCGTTTGATTTATCAAGGGTTTATTATTGAATATATTGATAAATTGTTTTGGAAAGTCCGGCTGACTCAAAGGCCAGAACCTTTCTCCCTGTCCACCTGCAAGAATTATCGCAAATCTTTTAATTAGACACCTCTTTTAATTTAAATAATACAGTACCGAATTTAAGTTTTGTCTTTATTTGGACCGGAAATCTTTTTTCATCATTCGTGTACCATATATCCATTGAACCACCAGCACCGAATACACCCTTGTTAGAAGTTTTTGGTGTTACGCGAATTGTTGAAAATTTACCCAGTGGTGTTCTTATAATTTCTTTTTTTCCCACCACGCAATCTATTCTGTGTTGTTGCTTTGCTTCAAATATATATAGAACGATTGTATCATTTTCAATCAGCGGTACGCATCTTAAATAGTACCAGAAACTGAGTAAGTCCATTACTCGCTGAGAAATTTTTATCTTTGATGAATCATTGATTATTACATATAAACTATCCTGATTGAATTTCAATTTCTGATAATTTGTGTATTTACCTTCGTGTATTCTCTTTTCATAAAAAACCGGCATTAAATCATTAATTGTTGTGGTAACATTTATTGTATCATTCAATGAGAAGAGAAACTTCAAATCAGAACTGGAGTTGAGATAAGATGTGATGAGATAACATTGTTTGCCATCAACCGTCGTTGTATCCACGATTTTCAAAACCATATTACCAAGGTCTATGAATCCGAATCTTGCTTCATATTCAAGTTTCTCACCTATGGGGAAAAATTTTAAATTCTGTCCAAATGGGATAGCGGAAGAGATGATAAGCAAAGATAAAAGTAATAGTACACTTCCTAAATTCTTGACATTCATTTTTATTAGACAACCAAGCTATTTAGTCTTTCTATTCTTTTATCTATAGGGGGGTGGGTTGAGAACAGATTAGAGATATTAAATCTGTCTTTGCCGAACGGGCTCGCAATGAATAAATGGGCATTTGACTGGGATGCCTTTGCCATTGGCTGATAGGCTTGTTTCAATTTAGCCAGTGCTTGAGCAAGCCCCTGGGGGTAACGGGTGATATAGGCACCTGATGCATCGGCGAGATATTCACGCTGTCGTGATATCGCTGCCCTTATCAATGCGACAAATAATGGAGCGATGATTGCAAGAACAAGACCGATTAATATCAAAATTCCCCCACCTCTACCACTGCGACTGCTTTTCCGTCTGCCTCCTAAAAACATACCCCGCAAGAAGAAGTCCCTTAACAAAACAATCAAACCACCGATTGCTGCAACCACGGTCATCAAAAGAATATCATAGTTTCTTATATGTGCCATCTCATGAGCAATGACCCCCTGCAATTCTTCACGATTCATAATCTCAAGCAAACCCGTAGTAACAGCAACTGCTGCATTCTGTGGGTTCCTGCCTGTAGCAAATGCGTTGGGCGCAGGTGAAGGTGTGATGTAAACTTTAGGTTTTGGGACGCCTGCGGCAATCGCCACTTCTTCAACAACATTATGAAGTTGTTTAAATTCTTCAGGATCAGCAGGGACTGAGCCGGTGGAGGCAAGGGCAATTTTATCTGAATTATAGTAAAGAACAAAATTGTAGATGATTATGAAAAGGGCGAAGAAGATATATCCTGCGGTTCCCCAGTTTAGGAGTTCAACAACAACATATCCGAGTGCGCCAAGAAAGAGGCTGGTTATCACTATAAAAATAAAGGTCTTGCGCTTATTTGCAGCTATCTGGTCATATAGTGTTTCGCGCATATTAGAATTTTACCTTTACTGCCTCTCTTTCTTCAGCCGGAGCGGTGAAGAATTCTCTTGGTTTGAAATTGAACATTGAAGCAATTATCGTCTGCGGAAATTTCTGTATTGTGACATTATAATCCATTACGACATCATTATAAAATTGCCGGGCAAAGGCAATTTTATTTTCGGTTGCAGTCAATTCTTCCTGGAGTCTCATAAAATTCTCATTTGCCTTTAACTGCGGGTAATTTTCAGCAACCGCGAACAAAGTTTTTAATGTTGCACTGAGCATATTGTTCGCTTCAGCAGCTTCCTTAGGACTGGTTGCACCCATCGCCCTTGAGCGCAACTCTGCAACCTTTTCCAGAACTTCTTTTTCATGTGCCGCATAACCCTTAACGGTTTCTACCAGATTCGGTATCAAATCATAGCGGCGTTTCAATTGCACATCAATCTGTGCCCAGCCATTATCCACTCTGGTCCTTTTGGTTATGAGACTATTATAAATTGCAATAACCCATATTACCAGAAGGATAATGACAATTAAAAGTATTATCATTGAACCTCCATTTTTATAAAGTTTACTTAAAATCCTTAATTTGTCAACTGCTAATAATAATTAATAATTTAAAATGAATTTATTTATCTTTCTGATAAATTTAAACCGAGTTTTTCCATAATAAAAGACCAAACATCAACATCTTCGTCAATCTGTTCAGAAAGTGTTGTTCCACCACCATGACCAGCATATCTGCGCACAATAAGCAGAATTGGTTCTTTACCGCTCTGATTTTCTTGGACCTTTGCTGCCATCTTCATTGCGTGCATTGGATGGCATCTTGGATCATTATCGCTTGCTTCAAAAAGAACCGCAGGATATTTACACCTTTTGACATTGTGATACGGCGAATATTTAATTAAGTATTCAAATTGTTCCGGATTATCAGCACTACCATATTCTTCTGCCCAGATATTCGCATAACTCAATTTATGATACCTGAGCATATCAAGTAAAGGGACACCCACATAGACAACTTTAAATAATTCCGGTGCTTGGACTAAAGCTGCTCCCATAAGAAGCCCACCATTGCTTGCACCACCAATTGCAAGATGCTTGGGACTTGTGTATCTATTTTCAATGAGATATTTTGCTGCATATATAAAATCATCAAAGACATTCTGTTTTTTATCAAGCATCCCTGCCTTATGCCATTCATCGCCGAATTCTCCACCTCCACGCAGATTCGGAATTGCGATCATCCCTCCGGATTCAAGAAAAACCGCATAGTTTGTTGAAAAATAAGGTCCCACCGATATTTTGAACCCCCCATAGCCGGTTAAATAAGTCGGATTTTTCCCATTATTTTGTATATTTTTATGATGCACAAGAAACATTGGAATTTTTGTTTTGTCCTTGGAACTATACCAGACCTGTTCTACAACAAAATCAGATAGGTCAATATCAATAGGCGGACGGTGATACATAACCAATCTATCATTTTCAAAATCGTACTTATATATCGTTGGTGGATGTGTAAAAGATGTAAATGATAACCAAACATCTGGTTTTGACCAGTATCCCCAGACCCAGGCATTGCCAAGGGTTGGTAGTGGCAAATCTCTGATGTATTTCCCTTCAATTGTATAAATCTTTATAATCTTGTAGGCATTATGAGTATAAACCGCGTAAAGATGTCCACCAATTGCATCTATGTATTCAAGATTATCAGTCGTTTCGGGAATAATTTCTATCCAGTATTTCTTATCTAATTTATCAATTGTGGTTGAGAATACCCTTCCATTTGGTGCATTGAGGTTAGTTTTGATTATCAAACGTTCATCAACCAATATTATAGTATACTGGGCATCAAATCCTGTAACAATTGGTTTCATTGGCTCTTCAGAATCCAACTCTTGAATATAGACTTCATCTTTATAGAACATCGAACGGTAAAAAAGAATGTATTTGCCATCTTCGGTAACAACTGCATTGTGGAAATATTCTTTTATCTCAGTATGAAAAAATATCTTTTTATCTTCGGAACCCGGCGTGCCAAGTCTATGTAAATACACAGCATCCCAGTAGTTTTCTTCACCCTCAGGTACAGTCCCTTTCAGCGGATTTGCAGTGTAATAAAAGCCTGAATTGTCAGGAAGCCAGGATATTCCACTCTGACGCCAGCCCTGAAGCGAATCAGGTAAGATGCTACCTGTTTCTACATCCATAATTTTTATAATTGGATTTTCTTTTCCTGCATCTTCAATTCCATAAGCAACGTACTTACCGTCGCGTGATGGATAGACAGCTCCAAGTGTTTTTAACCCCCATTGGTTGGGGTCGAGCAAAAGGACTGGTTCTGTTGTTTCATTCTCTTTTGTATAATATGCCCATCTCTCCCATCCTTTTTTTATTGCGGAATAAAAAATTCTTTCACCAACCAAGACTTTATGCGGCGCGGATTCATCATCGTATCGTCTTAATTCAGTAAACCTTTTCTTTAGCCATTCCCGGTGAGAAATTTTATTAAGAAATGCCCGCGATAATCTATTCTGCGCTTCAACCCATTCTTTAACTTTGTGATCATTGAAATCTTCTAACCATTGATATTCATCAATAATAATTTTACCATAAAATGTATCTTCAACTGGATTCTTTTTAGTCTCAGGATAGATTATTTTCGTATATTTCATAGTACACATAAATGCCATTAAAAAAAAAGCATAAAAACCAAATATATAGGGCTTTTTCGCACTATTTTTCAACTTTTTCTAAGGTAAACTCACCGACTGCAGAAAATTCCTCACCACTTAAAAGGTCGGTGGTACGTGCCACGATTATATAATTACCCGCAGGTAAATCCATTGGATGGTATTTGGCTCCTATGTATGCAACATCCCCGCCACTACTTCCAGTCTGGGTCATAATATCAACTATCTCCTTCCGCATTTTCTCTTTATTGTAGATCTCATAATCGGTCTTTAATAAATATTGCCCTTCTTGCATTTTTAAATTATAGACTTCATGGTAAACATAAAATGGCGTAGAAATCGGCAGGACCGGATGAACAAGCGGCATAACCCTTCCCACTGGTTTATAGAATTTCTCATCACACATTGATTCATCAATCAATTTCCCAAATACCAGGTCACTTATCTTCTTTGCATCATCCTTATAATCAAGCAAATCAGCAGAAAACTCTTTTTTCCCACTCTCTTTTGTCTTAAGGTTAGTATATTCTATTACCACCTTATATTTCTGAGGCGGCAACCATAAATTGAGTTCATCATAAAAATATTCTTTTTCCCCACTTACTGGCACTAAGATACTATTTTTTTCAGTTATAATACTATCTGACTGATTATATATCTGTGCTCTCCGCAACAACCTGCAATTCAGTGTATCATCAATAAAAAGCTGTGCATATATCTCCAGTCTCACAAGTTCTTTCCTCTGCCTGAAACGACCAAATGATACATTAAAATTTAACTTACCTGAAGGGATAATTTCAGAAATTATCTGACTGAGTGTATCTTCTCGTAGATACGGTATAATTACATTTTCTCCAAATTGACTCCGGGCAATTATCTTATAAGCGCGAGCAAGCCTAATAAAATCAAACTCAATTCCTTCATTTTTGTAAGTCCATATCTCTGCGGGCCTGACATATTCCTTGGTCACAATACCAACTTTTTTCTCAGGCGTAATAACATACCGTCTTGTGGGATTTCCATATTTCACATATACTGGGATACGGTCATCACTCAGCGGGGCATGTTTTCCAAATTCCTTAAATGCATATTCTGACCTTTTTTCAAACTCCCGATGCTCATCATCTCTGCCCTGCCAGTACTGGTCATAGAAAATTTTTCTTTCTGTTGCTGAAGGAAGATTGAGATATTTATCAGCAGCAATTGAGTCAATACCCCGTAAACCCAAATATAACTTACGCTCTTTTTCTAAGAGGCGATAATATTTTGCGCCGAGAATATTACCAGCACATGCTAATGCCAAGAATAGAAAATACAATAAAAATTTCCTATATCTATGAAGATAGAAACCTTTCATTTTTCTAAAAACGATGCCTATCATAAAACCTCCTTTTAATTAACCAGACATTTCTCACTCAGTAAGTTTTGAAACCCCAATCAATTCAAAGGTTCCATCGTTATTTATATCTTTGAATATTACCTGGAGTCCTTTTAATTCATAAACCCAAACAACCTGTGGTTCACTTATATGTGAACCATATAAAACCTCGGACCTTTTTGGCGGTGGCATCACATAACTGCGAACTTCATCGGGCGGACCATTGATAATATAATATTTACCCATTGGTGTATCACGTCCCCTTATAAAGGGGGTTGAAAATTTTCTATCTGCTTCAAGTACCCTTGTTTCAAATTCTTTATAGTTCCTTTTTGACCAGAATTTTTTAAGATAAAGTTTTTTCTCTTCCTTGCTCATTTTGAGAAATTTTTTATATTCTTTTTCTGAAATAAGATACTTAATCTCCCAGGCAAGTGGTTCATCAGTTATATCTGGCAATGATTCAATAATCTTAAATCTGGATTTTTTTTGCACCTTCACATTTAATGTTGGTTCAACTATCTCAACTGAAATTGTATATTCACCCGCAGAAAAATTTTCTAAGAGTATAGATAGTGTATCAAATTGGGTACAATCGTATTTAAGGCGTTTGAATGAATTGTCATAAATTATTCTGCGTTTATCATCTTTTATCTGATAATGAACTCCATAAAATAAACTGTCCGGTACAAGTCCATAGATTTCTGTATAGCAGAAGAGAATATCCCTGTTAGAATATTCGGGCTTAATTAATGGGATCAACTCAACACCCTTGCGATAAAAACCTTTATTCTTACGGATATTACCGGATAACAATAAATCACTCGTATAAAACAGAGCAGTGTCAGGTAGAACCTCTATCCTCCCTTTTTTTCTAATCATTTCCCCACCAGACGCAATTTCAAAATAAAAAGAGAAATTTCCTGATGGAAGATAAAGTGGGAAGTAATCAAAAATGTAATTTTCCTTATTAGAAGTATTTTTTATTATTGTATATTTTTCACCCTCCTTCAATACAGAATCATTTTTTTCAATATAAACTACAAACCGGTATAAATAGTGTTTCACTATAGAATCAGCCGGTGCGGATAGTTCATCAATCGAAAAAATATTTTCAGCAGGGATTTTATACCAGAATTCACAATATCCTTCTTCAAATTGATAAAGCGCAGTCTCTATTCCTGAATTTATTTGATTCTGAAAAATTAAATATAAAATAAGATGGCATAGATAAATTACTATCTCCATTTACACTAATTATATATGTGTCATGAGCAATGTCAAGAAAAAAATCTTTAGATTATCTTAATATCTATTTACCAAATTCACCGCAAAAATCCCTGTTTATAAATATGGTTGAAGGTAGCCCTTTGAATTTGGCTAAATGACTTAATAACTACCCAACAAAGTATTGATTTTTTTTAAAATTTAAATATAATCTTTCCTATGCATATATCCATTGCAGCTGAAGAATTATTCAGGATAGGAAACTTCCCGGTAACAAATTCTCTTATCGTTACCTATCTTACAATTCTATTATTTGTAATCATCATCATTCTGGTGAAAAGGCGTATCATTCCGGTTGGTATTCAGAATGTCGTGGAATATATAATGGAATATTTTTATAACCTTGTCTGTGAGGTCTTTGGTAGCGAAGAAAAAGGCAGGAAGTTCTTCCCTCTGGTGATGACGATATTTTTGTTTGTTTTGATAATAAACTGGTTCGGACTTCTACCAGGTGTTGGTTCTATCGGGTTTTACCGGGAAA
>JBDRWA010000004.1:0-30302 GCA_039802145.1 Caldifarciminota bacterium
AGCAAATTTCAAGACAATGTATTTAAGTCTTGAAACAACAAATCCTGAGGTCCAAAAGAAAACCGGAAATAAAGTAAACACTGCTGAATTCCTTAAGGCAGTTGAGATTCTAAGACAGGTAGGTTTTACGCCAAATCAGATCCATGTTTATCTTTTATACGGAATGCCCGGGCAGGATTATGAAGAAATTATTGAAGGTATAAAACTCTGCCATCGTCTCGGTGTCAATCCACATCTCTGCGAATTTTCACCTATACCGTTTACTGATGAATTCTCCAGAACCGACTTCACTCTTCTAACTGACCCTCTTTATCACAACAACTATTTCTTCACCTGGCATTATCCTGAACCTAAACTCAACATTTACCGCACAATAAAAAGACTTCTTTCAACCCAGCGTGCTTTCAGGTAGGAGCGGCTTCCGAGACGCACTATTGGATGATTATCTTATCAGCATAAAATTTTTGAAAACCAACCTATCTTGACACTTTTCAAAGAAACCTTAAATCCTGCCCAGATTTTACTTATCCCCATTTATAAAACTTCTGATATAATTGATTACATTGTCTGGTACATCCCCACCCAAATTTCTTATTCTTATTAAATCCTTCAGAGATAGTTCATACTCTTTCATATTAAAGTAAAGCACTGCACGATTGTGCAAAACATTGATATCCGTTGAATTTAAGCTTAATGCTTGGTTATAATCTTCCAAGGCAAGTGTATATTGCCCAAGATTACTATAAATGTTTCCACGGTTTGTATAAGCACTTACATATTTAGGATTGATTGAAAGTGCCTTTGTAAAATCATTAATGGCATTTTGATAATCTTTATTCTCCCCTAAAAAAATTCCCCGTTGATTATAGGCAACAACAACTGAAGGAAAATTATCTATTACATTGGTCCACAAAGTATATGAATTCTTCCAGATTCTGCATTGGTTATATGATAAATAACCAAGAATAATAAAGACAAAAATAATGATGACCTGGAATAAATTCTTCATAATTTTATTCAGTTGCTGATATAAATAAAAAATAAAATTCGCAATAATAAATAAAAACCCAGTAATACTTAGATAGGCATAACGGTCAGCAAGTATCTGCCCTGCTGGTATAAGCTGTAAAACCGGAAGCATTAAGATAAGATATAGCACTAAAGAAAAAACTAATACCTTAGTATAACGGTAAGAAATTATAAAAACAATAATGAGCAAAAGGAGGATAAAAGGTGCAAACCAATAGTTTTGTATCGGATACATACATGCAAGTTTTGTAGGAATGAGCATTTTAAATAAATAAAAAAGAAAATTGCTCATAAATAAATTCAGGTGCTGAAAAAAGGTAAAACCACTTGCCCCCACTGCACTTGCTGATTTCTGAGCAATAACTGCGACGACAAAAAAAATTATAGAAAAAAACAGAAAAGGAATTATATAAATGATACTTTTTTTGGTAGAACCATTAAATAGAAAATAATCAAAAGCAAGGATTACCAGAGGAAAAGAGACTGCCGTGGGTTTAGAAAGAAGCGCCATAATACAGAGAATCATAGAAAGCAAATAAAGAAGCAGTTTACTTTTACGTTTATAATAAAGATATGACACCAATGACCCAATTAAAAAGAATCCATAAAGCAGGTCTTTACGTCCTGTTACCCAGGCAACCGGTTCAACATGCAATGGATGTATTGCAAATAACAGGGCTGTGAGAAAAGATATACTAATTCTTTTACATAGAAAATATATTACCCAGAAAACAAGCACTCCATTAAGTAAATGCAATATTAGATTAGTTCTGTGGTAGACAGATGGATTGAGCCCACCAATCTGGTAATCAAAGGCGAAAGACAAAATTGTCAGAGGAACATAAGCACCGCTGTAGAATTGAGAAAAGATCTTTCTGAAAGTATTCCAGTTGAGATTTCTGATGTCATTATTTCCAGTAATATATTTATCGTCATCCCAGTTTACAAAATCATTATTCAAACAAGGAGATAAAGATACCACGGAAATTATTATAAGCAAACATAATAGCGTTATTATTCTCCACATTATTAAAATTATAAATAAATTTTTGGAAAAAACAAGATTTCGAATACAGGTTTTACGAAAAGCGTATTATGTCAATCTTAAAAATTCAATCAATTGACATTGACCCTTTTTTATGTAAAATTAAATGTGCGCGGTTTAACGCTATTCTTACCCATCCTATTTATAACCTGCTCTCAAAAATCCGGTGATATAGTAATCGCCGGTTCTACTTCGGTCCAGCCTTTTATTGAAAAACTTGCTGAAGAATATATGATAAAAAATAAAAATATCAAGATCAATGTCCAGGGTGGTGGTTCAACTGCTGGCATCCAGGCGGTATTCAATAAGACCTGTGCGATTGGGACTTCATCAAGGAATCTCCATTCTGGAGAACAGGGGTTACATTCATTCATAATGGCTATTGATGGTATCGCAATCGTTGTGCATCCATCAAATCCTATCAAAAATTTAACCCATGATGAATTAAAAGACATATTTGCTGGTAAAATCACCAACTGGAAAGAAGTTGGTGGACCGGATAAAAAAATATATGCGGTTACAAGAGAAGAAGGCTCCGGAACAAGGGGGGCATTTGAAGAATTGATAATGCACGGGACTGCGATAAGTGATGCTTGCCTGGTCCAGGATTCTAATGGTGCGATACGGGAAATAGTCGCAAATACTCCACAGGCGATAGGATATATCTCAGCAGGACTCGTTGATAACAGGGTAAAGGCATTATCAATAGATAGTGTTGCACCGACGCTCGAAAATTATAAAAACGGCAGTTATAAATTCTTAAGACCATTTTTACTTTTGACCCTTGAAGAACCAAAAGGCACAATAAAATCATTTATTGACTATGTTCTGTCAGACGAAGCCCAGGAAATTTTAATGCATGAAGGTTTGATACCGGCAAACATATTTCAAAAATGAAAGAAAAAGTGTCGGAAAATCTTTTATTAATAATCTCTTTCTCTGCGATAGTATCGCTATTATTGATTACAATCTTCATCTTTGCCCAGGGGCTACCCCTTATTTTTAAGGCAGGATTCAAAAATTTCTTCTCAACACACTGGGCACCGACAAAAGGACATTTCGGCATCACCTCAATGATAATCGGCTCTTTATTCGTTACATTTGGAGCACTAATTGTTGGCGTCCCCCTTGGGTTGGCATGTGCAATATTCCTTGCAGAATTTTCTCCACCCCCAGTCCAGAAAACACTAAAACCGATAATTGAATTACTTGCCGGCATTCCTTCGGTTGTCTATGGATTCATTGGTATTGTCATTCTTGTTCCACTGGTGAGGGAAACATTCGGTGGTTCTGGCTTCTCAATCCTCACATCGAGCCTTGTCCTTGGTATTATGATTTTACCAACAATCGTGAGCATTTCATATGATTCCCTCGTTGCAGTTCCCCAAACATATCGTGAAGGTTCTTTTGCACTTGGCGCAACAAAATGGCAAACTGTCTTAATGGTTTTATTCCCTGCCGCCCGTTCCGGCATAATCGCTTCAATAATACTGGGAATGGGCAGGGCGATAGGTGAGACAATGGCAGTAATCATGATTGCTGGAAATGCGTTAAAAATTCCCCATTCAATCCTTGATTCGGTAAGAACAATCACCTCAACGATTGCATTAGAACTTGGTTATTCAACTGGTGATCACCGCCTTGCACTCTTCGCCTGTGGTTCAATACTCTTTATTATCATCATTATTTTAAATATTCTTGCAATAAGGATTGCACGGAGAGAATGACATTTAGAATCGGACCAAGAACAAGTCAAATAATTGCCTATATTGGCTTATTGATATGCACAATCTTTGTAATATCTATCCTTTTCTTCGTCATCATTTTTGTTTTTAAAAACGGTTTTTCTTCCATAACCTGGGAATTCCTCACCCAGCCCACAAAGGCAATGGGTAGAGAAGGGGGTATATTCCCTTCAATAATTGGAACATTACTGGTAACATTGGTTGCAATCATAATTGCCACTCCCTTGGGTATCGGCACAGCCCTTTATCTAACCGAATATACAAAAGGTGGGTGGGTAAGAAGGATCATCAGTTTTGGTGCAGATTGTCTTGCTGGTGTCCCTTCTATAATATTCGGACTGTTCGGATTTATCTTTTTTGTGATTACATTAAAATTAGGCTGGAGCATACTTTCCGGTGGCTTTACGCTTGCAGTAATGATTCTGCCCACAATCATTAGAACATCAGAGGAGGCGATAAAGGCAGTACCTAGTGCATATCGTGAGATAAGTTATTCTTTAGGTGTTGGCAAGATTGATACAATACTCAAGATTGTCTTACCCACGGCATTTCCGGGGATTGCAACTGGTATCATTCTCGGCATCGGCAGGGCTGTCAGCGAAACTGCTGCCGTCATATTTACTGCAGGTTCGTCTCTGAATATGCCCACCGACCTTTTCTCATCAACCCGCACCCTTGCGGTTCATTTTTATATACTTGCCCGCGAAGGAATATCAATGTCCAAGGCATACGGCACTGCAACCGTCCTGATCATCAGCATCTTAATCATCAATTTCGTTGCATATAGATTGATGCACAGGTTTATTGCCCGTTATTATTAAATATGGCTACACCTAAAATATCAATAAAGGGATTAAATCTTTTTTATGATGACATTCATGCTTTGAAAAATATAAACCTGGATATATATCCAAATGAGATATTAGCGGTTATAGGACCGGCAAATTCCGGGAAGAGTTCTTTTCTCCGCACACTCAACCGCCTCGCGGAATTGGATGGTGCTAAAACTGATGGGGAAATAAAACTTGATGGAGTTAATATAACTGAGATACCGGTCAATGAATTGAGAAGAAAGGTGGGGATGATCTTTGCCACACCTGTGGTATTGCCGGGTACTATCTACAAAAATATTGTCTACGGACCTAAGATGCACAACAGATATACAAAAAAAGAACTTGATGAACTCGTTTATTTTTCTTTGTCCTCGGCTGGGCTCTGGGATGAAGTTAAAGAAAGATTATGGGACTCGGCATCCTGTCTATCTGGTGGTCAGCAGCAGAGGCTCTGTATTGCACGAACAATCGCACTCAAACCAGAGGTAATAATGATGGATGAACCGTGCTCAGGGCTTGACCCAATCTCCACGGCAAAGATTGAAAAAACAATGCTTGATTTAAAAGAAAGATTCACATTTATTCTTGTAACCAATAATACAAAACAGGCAGCAAGGGTGAGCAAAAGGACCGCATTCTTTCTGAACGGCGAACTTGTTGAAACGGGGACAACTGAGCAAATCTTTACTGCACCAAAGGATAAACGGACAAATGATTATATTATAGGAAGGTTTGGATGATTATTAAAACTACAAATCTCAACCTTTTTTATAACAAGTTTCAGGCGCTTAAGAATATCAATCTTGAAATAAAAGAAAATCTCATTACTGCATTGATTGGCCCATCTGGCTGTGGTAAATCAACACTCTTGAGGGTATTCAATAGAATGAATGACTTGATTCCGAATGTTAAAATAACTGGTAGTGTCATAATTGATAATGAAGATATATATTCTCCATTGTGCGATTTGATATTTTTAAGGAAAAAAGTCGGAATGGTATTTCAACGTCCGAATGCATTTCCATTATCTATCTTTGATAATGTGGCCTATGGACCACGGGTCTGGGGAATTACAAATAAAATAGTCCTTGAAGAGATTGTTGAAAGGTCACTCCGTTCCGTAGGTATGTTTGATGAAGTCAAAGATATCTTAAAAAAATCCGCACTCGCCCTTTCGCTCGAACGTCAACAACGCCTCTGTATTGCGCGGCTTCTCGCGGTTGAACCGGAAATTTTGTTGATGGATGAACCATGCTCCGCCCTTGACCCGATTGCCACGGCTCGGATTGAGGAATTATTGATAGAATTAAAGAAAAATTATACGATTGTAATAGTAACACATAATATGCAACAGGCAGCAAGAATTGCCGACGAAGTCGGATTTATGCTACTTGGTGAATTGATTGAATTTGATAAGGCAAAAAAGATTTTTACAAATCCGTCTGATGAAAGAACTTTTAATTACATCAGCGGAAGGTTTGGTTAAAAATAGGAGGCATAATGCCAAGTTATTTTGATGAGGAATTGAAAAGTCTGAAGAATGAAGTACTTTCAATGGCAACGCTCGTTGAAGAATCAATAACCAAATCCCTTGAGGCTTTAAAGAAAAGAGATATTAAACTTGCGCGTGAAATAAGGGAGATTGATAAAAGAATTGATAAAATGGAAATCAATATTGAAGAAAAATGCATAGAGTTGATTGCCCGCCATCAACCAGTAGGTTCCGATTTACGGTTTTTAATAGGAGTCATTAAAATGAATAATGACCTTGAAAGAATGGGAGACCATGCGGTAAACATTGCTGATTGTGTAACTTTCCTTGTTGACCAGCCGAGAATAAAGCCCGTTTCAAATGTCTGGACAATGGCAAAGATTGTCAATGATATGCTCAAGGAGAGCGTTGAGAGTTTTGTCACAAATGATGCGGTTAGAGCACAAAAAGTTTGCGAAAGGGATAGTACGGTTGATGAAATGCGTAATGAAATTATCAGAATAATGCTGACATATATGCTTGAAGAGCCGGAAAAGATTGGTTCGGCGATTCAGTATTTCCTCGTTGCCAAAAACCTTGAAAGAATTGCTGACCTTTCAACGAATATCTGCGAGGATACGATTTACATAAGCCAGGCAAGGATAATCAAACATCATATTGAAGAAGAACAAAAAAAACATCAACAACAGTAATCAGCCTTTTGCTATTACACTTAACGGAGTTGATCTAATTTGATTTTTGATAAATTTTTAACCTCTTCTGAGTTTGCAATAAATCCTGCATTTTGATAATATCGTCGTGCGCTTAAGGTATCACCCATCACAAGTGCAACATCACCAGCCAAAATCAATGCCTTTGCCGATTCATCCCGACGGTCCCCGAATTCCTCACTTGCCTGGAGATAACATTTCAATGCCCGTGAATATTCTTTTAGCTCAAAAGAAATGTTTCCGAGCTCAACAAGAATCTCGGGTTGATGAGGTTGTTTTTTAATTAATCCACCCAATATATCTTTTGCCTTTTGTAAATCGCCCTGTTTCTTTAGTATCTCTATCCAGAGCAAATAAGCATCCATGATAAACTTTGACTCAGGAAAATCTTTTATCAGAGTTTGTAATACAACGAGTGCCTCATCAATAAACCCAATTTTGTAATATATACCAGCAATTTCTTTTAATGCCAAATCCTTATATGTATCATAATCATTCAATTTCGTCCAGAAATAAAGAGAAGAATCATACCTCTCTTCATTTTTGTACTGATTCCCCAGTTCCAAAAGTGCGTATGGATGGAGATTTTTCACATTTTTATTCGCAATTATTAAATACAGTGATTTTTTAAAATTATCCACATCCCCAATGATTCGATAAATTTTTATCTGTTGAGATAATGCATCGCCTAAAAGTGGTGAATCAGGATATGCCATTTGCAATCTATAAAGCATAGCCAATGCTGAATAATACTCTTTATTTTCCATATGTAGTTGTGCTATTCTAAACATTGTCTGAGCAACTATGCCATCAGATTTTAAAGAATCAGCATAGGTATCAATAAAATTCTGCAGTGCATCAATAAGATTAGGGTACTTACCAAGATAGTAGTAAATCTCATTGATTTTTAATTTAATCTCTAACAATGATTCCAGCGGAAGTTCTAAATTCTCAATCTTTTGATAAACCTTAAGCGCCGAATTATATTTTTTCTGTGCAAGGTATGCTTCTGCAATTCCCTTCAGAGCAGACACTTTGAACTCAGAATTCGGATGGATTGTATTTAATTGTTGCCAGAAATCAATTGCTTTTTCATATCTCTGTTGTTTAAAATTAATTTCACCAAGCAAATACAGAACATTATGATTATAGATTGAATAAGGAAATAATTTATTATGTTGGGCCAACAATGATTCTGCCTCTTCAAAATCATAATTCATATAGGCAGTGTATGCTTCATAAAATAGCAAAGAATCATCAACGATTAATAGTTGCTGACAGAGGAAATAAACAAAAACAAAACTATTCAAGTGGAACATCAGAAACAAGAATCTTTATAAGTCTATGACATTTTGTATCATATACAAATAAAATCTGATACCCTGCATAAATAGGGTCTTTATAAATATGGGCGAAATAACGGAGTACCAGAAATTTATTTGCGTCATCAAGCCAGGTAAATTTGTATTGATAAATAAGGTCTTCTTTAAGTTCAAAGAATTGCTTTGTTATCCAGGGCAGTAGTTCAATATTTTTTTCTATTTCACCACGATATCTCTCTACCAATTTCTCATATTCACCAGGATGGGGCATATAAATGAGCGTTCCCCGGTAATCACCTTTCTCTACGCTTTCAAAATTCCCCTGCCTTATTTTATGCCAGATATCTGAATGAGAACAATGGCTGAACAATAATATTGCCATTATTAATAGATCTTTGGCATTTGACATCTGAAATTTGGAATTTAATTTCACTCCGCCCTCGGATGTTTTAGTTTATAAATCTTTTTAAGATGTTCGGTTGTAAGATGCGTATAAATCTGAACCGTAGATAAAGAAGCATGTCCAAGCAACTCCTGAACTGCCCTCAAATCCGCACCATTTTCTAATAAGTGTGTAGCAAATGTATGGCGCAGGATATGAGGGTTTGTCCCTGAGGCATCCGCAACTCTTTTTAGGTATCTGTTAACTATCCTCTGCAAAGAACGGGTGGTCAGGCGTCCGCCCCGGTAATTTAAAAAGAGTGCAGGTGGGCTTGATGGTTTTTTGATTTCACTACGTTCCCCGAGATATTTCAAGATCGCTGCCTTTGCGACCCTACCGAGCGGGACTATCCTCTCCTTTTTACCTTTTCCCCTTACCCTCACTTCTTCTCTGTTAAAATCTATATCTTCAAGATTCAATCCGACAAGTTCACTCGCCCGCAAACCACAGGAATATAACAACTCCATTATTGCGCGGTCCCGCTTGTTATCGATCACAAATCCTTCTTTTATTTGCTCATAGGTAAGAAGTCCAGGTAAATGCCTTTTTATCTTCGGCGTCTTTATTCCGACAACCGGATTGCTCTCAATCAATCCCAATTTTTTCAATGTCTTAAAATAAGTTTTTATCGCTGATAATCTCCTTGCTGCGGTCCGTGAATCAAAACCATATTTTAATAAAAAAGCAACATACTGGGAAACTGCATTCTTGTCAAATCTTTCAATCCCCTGTTCCTGTAAATAACCGAAGAACTGTTCAATATCCTTTTGATAATTCCTCAATGTATGTTCTGAATAATTCTTTTCTTTTTTGAGATAATCTATGAAATCGTTGATTCTTGATACAAGATATTTGATATCCATATCAGCATTATTTTAATCTTTTTTTCTGTTCTGTCAATAATTTAATTCTTGACAAGCATTCTATTCCGATTATTCTTTTAAATGAAATGAAAACAACAATAGAAGAAATTGTCAAAAAGACACCGGCAACACGCGACCGTTATGTAGACTTCCTGAGGGCGTTCAGTATCATAGTCGTTGTCATCGGACACTGGTTGAGTGCAGTTGTTATCAAAAACGAAAATGGCATTCGGGTAAACAATGCGGTGGGAATGATTCCAGGACTATGGATTTTAACCTGGGTTTTACAGGTAATGCCACTTTTTTTCTTTGTTGGTGGATTTTCCAATGCGCGGACAATCAATTCCTTAAGAAATAAGGGTGAATCTTTAATTGCATTCTACAAAAAACGGGCAGTGAGATTACTTAAACCTACCGTTTTTTTTCTTATTATCTGGATTATAATCACAATTTTTTTTGTTATACTGGTACCTGAATGGCAAAAATATCGAATTGGGATAATTGCAACTGTTGGTCCATTATGGTTTCTTGCTGTTTATTTATTTGTAACATTAATTTCGCCGTTTATGCTCACATTGCACCGGTCAAAGAAACTATTGATACCAGTCATTCTTTTGATTCTAACCGCGCTCATAGATTATATTCGTTTCAAATTTGATGTCCCAGCAATTGCCTGGCTAAATGTATTTTCTGTATGGGTCTTTGTCCATCAAATTGGATATTTCTATGAAGATGGTTCACTTGTCAATCTGCCTTTTGTCGCAAAATTTTTAATTGCTATTTCAGGGCTTGCCGGACTGAGTATTCTTACTAACACCGGTATATACCCAAAGAGTATGATCGGAACTGGTTTTGAAAAAATCTCCAATATGAATCCGCCTACAATATGCATTTCATTTCTCTCATTATGGCTCATTGGACTGGCGATGATTCTCAGAGATAAGATTAATAAATGGTTAGACAAAGCAACACCCTGGTTTTTCGTCGTCCTCGCCAACCAGACGATTATGACCCTCTATCTGTGGCACTTAACTGCATATACAATCTCTTTTCTGATACTCTACCAATTTGGACTGGGACACCACACCCTTGATAACATTAGTGTCTGGTGGCTTGAAAGACCTGTGTTTTTAATAATGCCCGCAATTATTTTGATAGGTTTAATAAAAATTTTTGGTAGATTAGAAAAATCGGGTATATAAACAGGAGGAAAAGATGAATTCAATTTATGAGTTTTTTTTATCAGCGGTTAAAAGATACCCGGGTCGCATTGCCCTTCAATATAAAAGTGAGGGACAATGGAAGACGATGGTTTATCAGGAACTTGCTGACAAAATCTCCCGGCTTGCCGGTGCACTTGTGGATATGGGAATTAAAAAAGGAGACAAAGTTGCGATTCTTTCCTATAACCGTCCGGAATGGGTAATCGCAGATTTAGCAACGCTCGCAATCGGTGGCGTCGTGGTTCCGATCTATCATATTCCTGGGCACTATCTTCCCGCTGAATATGTTCTTTATATCCTCAATGATGCAGGTGTGAAACTAATTTTCATTCAGGATGTAGAATCATATAAGAGAATTGAACAGAAAATTAAAAATGCCCGTGAGCTCCGTTATATAGTATTCTTTGAACCATCAGCAGAAATTAATATTGAACATAAAAAATTCTCAGACCTTATCGCCACCCTACCCAAAGAGACACCTCAACAATTTCCTGATGGCGAAGATTTAGCAACGATTGTATATACATCAGGGACCACAGGCGAACCAAAGGGGTGTATGCTCACGCACAATAATATTCTATCAAATGTCCATTGTGCCGCAAAAAGATTTCACTTTACACCTGAAGATTCAGTGATCTCATATCTCCCTCTTGCTCATATGTTTGAACGAACCTGCAATTATTATACAGTTTTGCTGAATGGCGGCAAAATTGGATATGCTCAGGATATCTCAACTGTTGCCCAAGATGCGGAAGAAATAAAACCCACCCTCGTGCTTGCAACACCAAGGGTTATTGAAATTGCATATAATACTGCGGTGCAAAAAGTTGAAGGAAGTTCAATTTTTAAAAAGGGGCTCGTCCTTTCAGCGGTAAAGAGCTTAAATGAATATGCAAATTTAAAATATAGGAAGAAACCAATTCCGCTGTGGTTAAAGATAAAGTGTAGCATTTATAACAAACTTGTAGCGAGTAAATTTAGGGCACTCGGGGGTGGAAAAATCAGGGCGATAATCGTTGGTGGCGCACCGTTGAACCGTCAGATTGCAAAGATTTTATATATTTTTGGCTTCAATATTGTTGAAGGATATGGTCTAACAGAAACATCTCCCTGCGTTGCCTGCTGCACAGTTGAAGACAATCGTTTAGGCACTGTAGGGAAGCCATTTGATGATGTAGAAGTAAAGATCGGCGAAAATAATGAGATCCTCGTGCGCGGGCCAAATGTAATGAAGGGATATTATAATAAACCCGAAGAAACTGCACGGGCAATAGATAAGGATGGCTGGTTTCATACTGGTGATGAAGGGAAATTTGACGAATACGGTAATCTCATAATCACCGGTAGATTAAAGGAGATCATTGTTACTTCCGGTGGCAAAAAAATCGCGCCGGTGCCGATTGAAGCAAATCTCACAGCAAGCAAATTTATTGAGCAGGCAATCCTCTGTGGTGATAAGAGAAATTATATCACGGCCCTGATTGTTCCGATGAAAAAAACGGTTGAAAAATACGCCGAACAAAAAAATATTACTTATCGCCAATTTTCTGAACTTATAACTACTGATGAAATCAAGGAATTAATAAAAGAAGAAATAATTTCCGTAAATGAATCACTCGCACAATTTGAAAAGATCAAGGCATTCACAATCCTGTCCGAGGGATTCACTGTTGAAAATGGACTCCTCACTGCAACACTAAAATTAAAAAGAAGTAAAATCTATGAAAAATATTCAAAGCAGATCGAGAAAATGTACAATAAAGAGAAAAGTAATGAGATTGTCTATCTTTAGTTTTTAATTCTTTATTTCCAGAGATAGTAAATTATAAACAGGGAAAGGTCATTGATAAGGCTATGCGATAAAATACACCCTACAATATTTTTGCTGTAATATCTCATAAGCGCGAAGAAAACTCCGGCGAAGAAGGCACCCAAAATTCCTGCACACCAGAATAATATACCATAAAGATTAAGCCCCATCTGAAAATTTGCAGTCACAACCTTTAACGCCGGAACTATGTGCCAGATACCAAATAAAAGACTTGTAAAAAAAATTGTCTTCTTTGGCGTAAATCTTTTAATCAAATAACCATAACATATACCGCGGAAAAGATTTTCTTCAAAGAACGCTGTGCCTGCGGGGATTCTTATAAGAACCCGATAAAGCAATTCGGTTAAACTTCCAAGTTCAATCACGGGCGGCTTTATTTTAATGCCGGTTTTGGGCAGAAGCAAAAGCAAAAGTATAAAAATACCAATTATCACAAGAGTAGCAATTAGACCGGTGGCGATACCACTGCCGATATATTTAGTTTCATAGCCTAATTCATTTAAATTCAAATTTAAAAACTTTTTCGCAATGAAAAATAAGATAATCAATATGGCTAAATTGACTACAACATATATCTTCGCGTGAAACTCTGCAGGCAAAAGATTGATTAAATTATTGTAAAAAATTAAGAAAGAAAAAAATATATACGCCATTTTTAGTCCAATTTAGTCATAGATGACCGCAGGGTTGAGACATCACTTTAGCGACCACTTACCCGGGATTTCGGTTTGACAGAACTTACATTTACCATTCTCTATATTAATCTGCTGGATGCTATAACCCTTTCTTTCTATGATAATCTTCTTACACCTGGGGCAGAAAGTGCTTTCTTCTTTTATACCGGGAACATTGCCGATATATACAAAAAGCAAACCTACTTTTTTCGCAATCTTTGCCACCTTCTGTAAGGTTTCAATCGGTGTAGGGGGGAGATTTTGTAATTTATAATGTGGATAAAATCTTGAGAAATGGATTGGAACTTCCATTCCCAGTTCATCCCTTATCCATTCGCACATTCGCTTTATCATCTTTTCATCATCATTCTTGGTGGGAATGATCAAATTGGTAATCTCGAGCCAAACTCCATTCTTTTTGAGTGTCTTTAATGTATCAAGCACTGGTTGGAGTGTGCCACCTGTTATATCTTCATAGAAATCCTCACTAAAACCCTTCAAATCAACATTTGCACCATCAAGATATTTTACCAATTCTTTGAGCGGTTCTTGATTTAAATATCCATTAGAATGGTATATATTAAGCACTCCATTCTTATGTGCGATTTTTGCAATATCAAGCATATATTCGTAAAAGATAGAGGGCTCGGTATAGGTATATGCTATTGCGGGTTTTTTGTACTCCAGTGCAAGTTTCACCATCTGCTCGGGCGAAACCTCTATGTTATCTGTATCTTCAGGGCTCGCCTGCGAAATATCCCAGTTCTGGCAATTTTTACAGGTAAAATTGCAGCCAGCAGTTGCTAAAGAAAGTACCGTCGTCCCGGGTAAAAAATGGAACAATGGTTTTTTTTCAATGGGATCTATATTATTGACTGCGCAGGGATTGGAATGGACGAGTGTGTAATATTCACCATTTATATTCTTCCTTGCCCGACAGAATCCTTTTTTACCATTGGGAACAACACACATCCTCGGACATAAAAGGCATTTAACCACTCTATTTGGCAATTTTTCGTAATACAATGCAGGTTTAGATATAATCAAACCAATTTTTCTATCGAATTCTTTGGCAGTAAGGTTTTTTATTACATCCTTGAAAAAGGACCCGGTGAATGTAATAGTTCCAAGAATTTTTAAGAAGTTCCTTCGTGTAATAACTTTCTCAAAAAAAAGCATATAAGATTATAATAACCAAAGAAGAAAAGTCAACAATAAACGCCGTATTTTTTTACTTGATTTTTTGAAAAAATCAATTATAATTAATTCCTTAATAAATAAAAAGAAAAAGGAGGTATATAATGGAGATTAAAGGCTATAACATGCCTGAAGATTTATATTATCACGAAGAAGATGCCTGGGTTAGGGTTGAAAGCGACGGAACAGTAACAATAGGTATGGATGACTTCTATCAAAAACAGGCAGGAGATACCACCTATGTGGATTTGCCATTTGAAGGGGACACCATAACCCAGGGTGAAACCTGCGGAAAAATCCAGTCTTCAAAATGGGTAGGTAAGTTCGTCGCACCAATCTCGGGAGAAATAATTGCCGTCAATAGTGAACTTGAAAACGACTGCCGATTGATAAACAAAGACCCCTATGGTGCGGGATGGATAATTAAAGTTAAACCTTCAAATCTGGAAGCAGAATTAAAAAATCTCGCCCATGGTCCTGAGGCAATCCAGAAATTCATAGACGACCACCTCGCAAAGGCACAAAAGGGAGGATAAGTAGCAAATGCCTAAATATCCAACATACCAAAACTACCTAAATTTGATTTTTATGTTTTTAGGTATTTAGGCGTTTAGGAATTTTTATAAATGGGGGGTTTTATGGAACTCCAGGTCCCTTATGGAAAAGATGAAAAACTAAATGTCCGTATTGCGGACAAGAATGTACTCAAGGTGGTCTATCCCAATGAAGTACAAAAGCAAAATGAATCGGAAATCCTGCTAAAGGCTGTTGAGAATCCAATAAATTCGAAAAAATTTAAGGAATTTTTATCTGATGCGAAAGATGTATTATTTATTGTAAATGACGGCACAAGACCAACCCCTACTGCAAAGGTTCTTGATATTATCTATGACCAGATCAAAGATAAAAATATAAAATTTATTATTGCAACCGGTGTCCACCGCGCACCAACCCAGGAAGAATTTGATTTTATCTTTGGAAAGTATTATAACATCTTTAAAGAACGGATCTATGTCCACGACTGCAAAAAAGATGAAGATATGGTCTTTATCGGCACATCAAAAAACGGCACCGAGATGTATGTAAATCGTCTTGGCATGGAGGCGCACAAGATTGTCATCATCGGCTCAGTAGAACCGCACTACTTTGGTGGATATACTGGCGGCAGAAAATCATTCTTACCAGGAATTGCATCGAGAAAAACCATAGAACAGAATCACAAGCATGCCTTAAAACTATCAGCCCAGGCATTGGTCCTTGATGGGAATCCAGTACATGAAGATATGATTGATGCATTAAAAACGATTGCGGACAAAGAGATATTTTCTATCCAGACCGTGCTTGACGGTGAAAGGAATCTCTATGCAGTCACCAGTGGGCATATCCATGATTCTTTTTATGCGGCGATTGATAAGGCAAAAGAGGTCTTCTGTGTAAAGATTCCTGAAAAGGCAGATATTGTAGTAAGCATTGCTCCATACCCTATGGACATTGACCTCTATCAGTCCCAGAAGGCACTTGATAATGGCAAACTTGCATTAAAAGAAGGTGGCATTCTGATAATGGTTTCAAAATGTCGCACCGGTATTGGCGAACCTGCATTCTTTGAATTGCTATCATCCTGTAAATCTCCACAGGATGCCCTTGATACAATTGCCAAAGGTTACAAACTCGGCTATCACAAGGCTTCAAAGATGGCTGAGATTGGAACATGGGCTGAGATGTGGGGAGTAACGGATTTAGAAGATAAAGATATGGAGGCGGTATTTATAAAACCATTCCATAATCTCCAGGAGGCAATTGATAAGGCAATAGAGAAAAAAGGGAAGGATGCCAAGATAATATTTTTAATGGACGGCAGTATCACAGTCCCGATGGTGAATGCTTAAATTTAAAATTTGAAAGGAGAAAAATATGCCATTGAGCAAGGATATAATAAAACAATTAGAAGACATTGTTGGAACAGAATATTGTAAAACCAGCAATGCCGAGATTTATGCCTATGCATTTGACGGTGGAATACATCGCCATAAACCAGATGTTGTTGTCCAACCCCAGAATGCCCAGCAGGTTCAAAAGATAGTCCAGTTGGCAAATAAGTATAAGATACCGGTAGTACCAAGGGGAGCGGGTTCAGCATTGTGTGGACATAGCGTTCCGATTATGGGTGGAATTACGGTGGATATGCAGAAAATGAACAAGATAAAGGATATCCGAATCGGCGATATGTTTGTGATCTGTGAACCCGGCGTTGTTTGCGATAATTTTAACGCAGCAATAAAACCTTATAAATATTTTATTCCTGGACCGGCATCAAGTGAAGTAGCCACGATCGGTGGTATGGTGGCAATGAATGCCTCAGGAGAAAAGGCAGTAAAATATGGGGCAACAAGGGATTATGTATTAGGGCTTGAGGTTGTGCTACCTACGGGCGAAATCGTAAGAATGGGAACACATACGATAAAACATTCCACCGGATATCAATTAGAAAGGCTGATGTGTGGTTCTGAAGGAATGCTCGGCATCATTACTGAGATTGTAATGAAGATCACTCCATTGCCACCAAAGATTGCCGGATGTATTGCTGCATTTGACGACCTTGAAAAGGCAGGTCAATGCGTTGCCAATATCATTGCCCATCCCATAATCCCATCACAATTGGAAATAATGTCCGCCCCATGTATCAAGGCGGTCAATAAAGCAGCCAAGATGAATCTACCTGAGGTAGAAGGGATTCTCTTAATTGAAATTGATGGCAGGCCCGAGACGATAAAACAGGATGTGGAGACCGTAGCAAAGATCTGCAAGGAGACTGGTGCGGTATCTATGGAATTTACCGAAGATGAAAAGAGGATAACCGAAATTTGGAAGGCGAGAAAACAGATGATTCCTTCTTTGAGTATATTAAAAGAAGAGTATGCGACGACAATGCTCGCAGATGATATGGCGGTTCCAGTATCAAAGATTCCAAAGGCAGTTGCAGGAATATGGGAAATCTCACAGAAATATGATATCATAATCCCACCTTATGGTCATGCAGGTGATGGAAATCTCCATACCAAGGTATTGATGATTCCGACCGACCCGAAACACTGGGAACAGGCAAAGAAGGCTGTAGCCGAGATTTATCAATTGATTCGTGACCTCGGCGGGACAACGACTGGAGAACATGGTATAGGCATAACCAAGGCTGAAGAATTCCACAAAGAGAAGGGTGACCTGGTTCCGGCAATGAAGGCGATAAAACGGGCACTTGACCCGAATAATATAATGAATCCGCAAAAGATGATTGACTGGGATAAAGGATTTATGTATGACTTACGCTATCCACTCGATCAGAATAGAAAACTTGAAGGGCATCTGGCAAAATGGGAAAACGAGATGATGACCTGCACGATGTGCGGATATTGTAAGAATGTCTGTCCAACCTTTGTCAACCTGCTCTGGGACCCACCTTCAGGCCGTGGTAGAATGCAACTTTCCTATGGTATCCTTGAAAAAGAACTTGAGATTGACGATTCAGTGGTAAAGGCGATATTCCAGTGCACACTATGCCGGGATTGCAATCGCCGTTGTCCGAGCAAGGTAAAGGTCCCGGATGTGGTGCGGGCAGCAAGGGCGGATTTGGTAGAAAAAGGATTTGCCTATCCCGCACATATTGATTTCATTGATAAGATAAAGAAGACAGGAAATATCTGGGGTGACACAGAATCAACTCCGCCGATTCAAGAAGGAGAGGTCACGGTATTTGTCGGCTGTCAATTCCTGGCAAGGCCCAATAAGACAAAGCAGTATTTGAAATTGTTTGAAAAACTCGGCTTAAAGCCAAAGGTGGTCAAAGAGGTATGCTGTGGTTATCCAATGGAAGCATTAGGATTCGTAAAAGATTTCGAAGAGCATAAGGAAAAATTCTTAAAGGCATTCCCCTTCAAGAATGCTATCACCCTCTGCCCCACCTGCACGGTTTATCTACGCGAGGCGTATAAAATAGATGCAAAACATGCATTACAGGTTATTGCGGAAAAATTGCCCAATGCAAATATAAAGAAATTAAGCGGTAAGGTAACCTATCATGACCCCTGTGATTTATCAAGGGGTGCAAAGATTGTGAAGGAACCGAGGGAAATCATAAAGGCACTTGGCTTGGAACTTGTGGAGATGAAATTTAAACAGGATACATCCCGCTGCTGTGGTGGTGGTGGTGGCATACTTGTCTCTGATAATCCGCTTTCTACAAAGATCGCTGAAACAAGGATTAAAGAAGCATTGAATACAAAGGTTGATACACTCGTTACTGCCTGTGCTACCTGTGAACAGGTATTAAAGAATGCAGCAACTGCCGTAGCAGAAAAAGGCGGCGGCAAAATTAATGTTATGGGCTTACAGGAAATGGTCTGGAAGGCACTTTAACCACAAATAGTTAAAAATATAGTTAGGAGCCACCAACTGGTGGCTCCTTTTTTATTTCTAAGAGTTTAAAAATATATAAACTCTCTATTTTTCTTGACTTCATAACACCAATAAATATAATTTTTAAATTGAGCTATGAAGTTATCTATATCAAATAAAATTAAGATATATATTGGAATTCTTGCTGTGATTATAATCACTTTCTTCAGCCTTTATCCCTGTATAAATAACGGGTTCACAAATTGGGATGATGATGTATATGTTATTAACAATGTCCATATCCGGTCATTATCACTAAGCAATATATCAACCATCTTCAGTTCATTTTATTACGGTGGTTATATTCCATTGACCATTATTTCTTTTGCAATAAATTACCTTTTTTCACAAAATACAGCCAGCGCCTATCATTTGACCAACCTCATTATACACTTAATTAATTGTCTGCTTATTTTTTGGTTAATTTTTTTGTTAATAAAAAATATTTCTATAGCAACAATTGTAAGCATTTTCTTTGGTATCCACCCTTTACATGTTGAATCTGTGGCGTGGATTACAGAACGGAAAGATATGTTATATGCATTATTCTTTCTAACTTCACTTATTACTTATAATTATTTTTTATTGAAAAAAAGCAAAAAATTTTATTTCATAAGCCTACTAATTTTTATTTTGTCCTTACTTTCCAAACCAACAGCAATATCACTCCCATTTATATTACTCCTAATTGATTACTTTCATTCAAAAAAAATAAACAAGAATAATATTATAGAAAAGATACCTTTTTTCCTTTTATCACTAATCTTTGCAATCCTTGCTTTTATCGGACAACGTTCTGCAGGTGCAGTGCCCGCAAATTTTATCCAATCATTACCAAAAAATATAATCCTTTCTCTGCGCATTCTCCTTTTTTATTTATATAAAACAATATTACCAATCAATCTTTCCTGCCTTTATCCCGACCCCGGGACTATTGACCAATGGTTTTCTAAAGTCTCTCTCTTTGCCCCATTTATAATTTTCATTTTTGTAGTATTGATTGTAATATCAAGTAAAATTACGCATAAAATTGTATTCGGAAGTTTATTTTTTTTGATTACTATTTTACCGGTACTGCAGATAATCCCGATTGGCCAGCCAATTGCTGACCGTTATACATATATTCCATTACTTGGCATATTTTACATTTTTGCCGAAGGCCTATTAAAGTTGATTATAAAAGCCTCTAAAATATTTAAAATTCTTCTTTTATTAATTCTGGTTTTCATCATCTCCTCTTTTTCATACCACTCTGCAAATAGATGCAAAGTCTGGAAAGATGGAATAACTCTCTGGACCGATGTCATAAGGCAATATCCCAATCTTGCAAAACCATATAACAATCGCGGCATACTCTATGCCCAGATTGGTAAGTACGATGAAGCTCTCCGTGATTTGAATAAATCTATCATTTTGAACCCAAATCTTGCAGAAACATATAACAATCGGGGACTTCTATTTTTTTCAATCAGGAATTATGAGAAAGCAATCACTGACTTCAATCAGGCAATAAATCTTAATAAAAACATACCGGAATTTTACAATAATCGGGGTTATGCATTTTATGTTATTGGAGATATTGAAAAGGCAATCTCTGACTTAGACAAGGCATGCCTGCTTAATCCAGGTTATGCAGATGCATACCTTAGCCGCGCGCGCTGTTATTTATCTTTAAACAAATTAAACCCCGCGCTCAGCGATTTATCTCGGGCAATTAAACTAAATCCATTTTTAATAGATGCCTATAGTGTTCGCGCCAGTGTTTACACTGAATTAAAAGAATTCCCTATGGCAATTGCCGATTTCTCAAAGGCGATAAAAATCAACCCTAATATTGCTAACTTATATAATAGTCGCGGCATTCTCTATTGTTACGAAAACAAATATGACTCGGCGATTGCCGATTTTAGTCGTGCAATAGAACTAAATCCCAAAGAACCAAAAGCCTATAATAATCGTGGTAATGCCTATGCAACAATTGGGTTGTTTGACAAGGCAATTGATGACTTCTTCAGGACTTTAAATATTGATTCAAGTTATGCAGATGCATACTACAATCGCGCCCTTGTTTATTTTTTGAATAAAAAATTTGATCTGGCATTAAAAGACCTGACAAAATATAAAAGACTGGGCTATCAGGTTCCTCAAGAACTTTTGCAAAGTATAACCGACTCCTTGCAAAAACTAAATAACAAACGTAAGTAACAAATAATTAACTATATTATGTATTCATATTGACATCTTTTAAAAAATAACTATAATTTTTTATGGATAGGTTTGTAATAGAAGGCGGAAAAAGATTATCGGGTGTTGTTGAAATTTCTGGTGCAAAGAATTCAGCATTACCCATCATTGCTGCATCCCTGATTACAGATAAAAAGGTGGTCATAGAAAATGTTCCTGATGTTATGGATGTACACACGATGATTCAACTTGTAGAATATCTTGGCTCTCTTGTTAAATTCAAAAATAATGTCCTTGAAATCCATACACCAAGAATTAGACGTATCGTTGCGCCGTATAATATTGTCCGCAAGATGCGCGCATCATATTATGTCCTAGGTGCCCTTATTGCCCGCGAAGGAAAAGCAAGAGTATCATTACCAGGTGGATGTGCAATCGGACCAAGGCCTGTTGATTTACACATCAAGGGTATAAAGACACTTGGCTGCACTGTTGATATTGACCAGGGTTATATCAATGCTGAGTGTAAAAAATTGAAAGGGAGCGAAATCAATCTGCAAGGCGCAAAAGGAACTTCAGTGGGTGCAACCATAAATGTAATGCTCGCAGCAACAAGAGCAAGAGGAACCACTACTATAAATTTTGCTGCATGTGAACCAGAAGTCGTTGATGTGGCAAACTTTTTGAAAAGATTGGGTGTCAATATTACCGGTGAGGGCACGAATCAAATAACTATCAGAGGTAACTGGTGCCCGGCTGAAATTCGTTATAAAATAATTCCCGACCGCATTGAGACCGGCACATTTGCGGTTGCGTCTGCAATTACAAATGGCAATATTCTGATAAAAAACTGCCAGCCAGAAAATCTTACCGCAGTGCTTGATAAATTAAAAGAAACCGGGGCGGAAGTTCAGATAAACGGCAATGAACTCATTGTAAAGGGTAAAAGACCAATTAGACCCACGGATATTTTTGTAGCACCTTATCCAGGTTTCCCAACAGACATGCAGGCACAATTTATGGCACTCCTCTCCCTTGCCAATGGCACAAGCACGATAAAAGAAACAATATTTGAAAATAGATTTATGCAGGCGGTTGAATTGAGCAGAATGGGTGCCAATATTACCCTGGAAGGTGATACTGCAGTGATAAAAGGAGTCAAACAACTTAGTGGAACTTATGTGATGGCTTCGGATTTACGCGCATCAGCCTGTTTGGTCCTCGCGGGTCTTGCAGCAAAAGGCAAGACTTATGTGCGCAGGATTTACCATCTGGACCGGGGTTATGAAAAGTTTGAAAAAAAATTGAGGATGCTCGGTGCAAGAATAAAGCGAGAAAGAGAATGAAAAAACAAAAGAGGGTTGTCAAAGTCGGAAATGTCTTCATTGGTGGTGACCATCCGGTTGTCGTTCAATCAATGACCAAGACAAAAACATCGGACATAAAAAAAACCACCGCTCAGATAAAAAGATTGGAAAAAATTGGTTGTGAACTTGTGAGACTCGCGGTATTAAATAAAGGAGATGCAGACGCCTTGAAAGAGATAAAAAGGCAAGTTAAAATTCCATTAATTGCAGATATCCATTTTGATTTTCGTCTTGCTTTAAAAGCAATTGATGCAGGAGTGGATAAGATCCGCATAAACCCAGGGAATATTGGAGATGAATGGAAATTGGGTGAGATTATAAAGAAAGCAAAGGACTATAAAATACCGATAAGGATAGGTATAAACTCCGGTTCATTACCCAAAAATATTTTACTGAAGTATAACCATCCTACTACCGAGGCAATTATAGAAACTCTTGAATCTACGCTTGAAGTCTTTTATAAATACGATTTTTCTGATATTGTAATTTCTACAAAATGTCCTGATGTGATGAAAACAATTGAGGTTTACGAAGCAATTAATAATAGATTTAATTTTCCCTTGCATCTCGGTATAACTGAATCAGGGGTGCTTTTTTCTGGAAGTATCCGAAGTGCAGTCGGAATTGGTATCCTTTTATATAAAGGTATTGGCGATACCATAAGGGTATCTCTTGCTGATTCCCCGGAGAGGGAAGTCATTGCAGGATATGAAATATTACAGTCTCTCAATTTAAGACAATATGGACCAAAATTGATTGTATGTCCTACTTGTGGAAGGTGTGAGGTAAATTTATTAAAGATTGCCCACCGGGTAGAAAAAAGATTAAAGAGTAATAAATTACCCCTGACTATAGCGGTTATGGGCTGCGTAGTCAACGGACCCGGTGAAGCAAAAGAAGCGGATTTTGGTGTAGCGTGTGGTAAAGGTATTGGTGCGATATTTGCCCACGGTAAAGAAATAAAAAGAGTTAAAGAAAGTAAATTAGTTGAAGAACTCCTTGAGGTGATTTATGAGAACACTAATCATTGATTGTTATCTACCAAATTCACCCCAGATTGAGCATCTTTATAAAGTTATAAGCGATATTACAACCGATGTTGTTGAGATAAAAGATGCCTCAATCATCGGTGTTGAAGAAGATGTAAGGCTCTATAATGCAATAATCATTTCAGGTTCACAAAGGAAACTTGCCGAGATTGGAACTTTTGAACTGTATGCCAATGTTGCTGAACTCATAAAGAGGTGTGGAAAACCTATTCTTGGCATATGTTTTGGACACCAATTGATAGCAATGGCATTCTACGAAGAAGTGGTTCCTATGGAGCAAAAGATTGAAGGTTATTACATGGTAAAGAAGGTAAATCACGATGAGATTTTTGATGGATTGCCTGAAAAATTTCTGGTGATGGAAGGGCACGAAGAAATGGTGAAGAACCTTCCCTACGAGTTTGTATTACTTGCAGAATCGCCCAACTGTCCAATTGAGGCAATAAAGCACAGGATAATGCCCATCTATGGAGTGCAATTTCACCCTGAAAGGTATGATGACAAACATCCAGCAGGAGGTATAATTCTTGAAAATTTCTTTAAGATTGCAAGTTTCTTTATGAGATAGATTTATAATCAAATAAAAAGGAGTAGTTAAATGAAAAAAGATATTGACAGATTGATGAAAGAAAATGGTGTGAGTGCAATAATTGCAATAGGAAGTCCCCACAATGACCCCGTTATGTATTATTTGCTGAACGGCATTAATGTAAATGGCTGGTATGTAAAAAAATATAAATCTCCAGCCTGTGTTATACACTCGGAGATTGAACGGGAAGAAGCATTAAAGACCGGATTAAAGACTATTAGTTTTAACAAATACAATCTTACGGAAATATATAATAAATATAAAGATAGAGTAAAGGCTAACGCAGTTTTTTTACAGAAAGTTTTGAAGGATTTTGGAATAAAAGGTAAAATTGCATTCTACGGCAACATCCCTATGGGTTACAGCTATAATCTGCTCAAGCAGTTAAGAAGAATTGATAAGCGGATAGAGATTTTATACGAACCCGGGACGAGTCTTATCATAAAATTGAGAATGACCAAAGATAACAAAGAAATAGGAAGAATAAAGAAGGCAAGAAACGCCGTGATAAATGCGTTTGCAGAAACAATTGATTGGGTCAGGACGATGAAAGTAAAAAACGGGGTTATCTATAAAGAAAAAAATAGAAAATTATTGATAGGTGATTTAAAAAAGAATATCTCAAATGGATTATTCAAGAATGGCTTTATCAATTCAAGTGGGCTGATAGTTGCCCAGGGTAGGGATGCAGGGGTTCCCCACAATGCGGGTAGAGACAATGAGCAGGTTAAACTGGGTAAGACAATCGTCTTTGATATATTCCCTCAGGAAATTGGCGGTGGATACTATTTTGATTTCACAAGAACAATCTGCTTTGGTTATGCACCAGATTATGTAAAAAGGGATTTCGAACTCGTTAAGGAAGCGCAGGATATTGCGTTTGAGAATCTGAAAGTCGGGAAGAGAACGAGGGATGTTGAAAAAAAGGTCTGTGAATATTTTGAAAAACATAACCATCCGACTTTTTTATCCAATCCCAAAACCCAGGTCGGTTATTGTCATTCATTAGGCCATGGACTGGGATTGAATGTCCATGAGAGCCCTTCTTTTGGATTATTAAAGACAAATCAGGATAGACTTGAAGAGGGAATGGCGTTCACAATTGAGCCGGGATTGTATTATCCTGATAAGGGATATGGGATTAGACTTGAAGATGTGATTTATATTGATAAAAGAGGCCAAATTGTTAACCTTACTAAATATCCCAGAGAACTTGTGGTTAAAATTTAAGAATCAGGGTTTCCTAACATTCAAATTATTCAAATGTCTTATTAAATTCTGTTAGATTTAGAGAGATTTACTCCAAATTTTTTTATAAGAATTTAATTGGATTTAATTAAAATTTCACAAATTTTTCACAGATTAAAATACAATATAGCATGAAAGGGGTGAATCATGATTGCAACAATAACCGTTATTTTATTAGGGTTCAACCCTCTTATCCAGGAAATGGTAGATAGTGTGAGCCCGATACGATACTGGCAAATGCCCAACGTCTCCAGGATTTTGTAACGCGCCATGCACCACATGATTCATGTTTTGCAGCAGCCGAGTGGATTTATAACAAATTTATCGCCTATGGAATGGATAGTGTTTATTATGACACGTTCAGTTTTATTGTAAGAGTACCCGGAAATGTTGTAGGAATAAAGCGCGGGAATAATTACCCTGATAGCTGTTATGTGATAATCGGCGCGCATTTTGATTCGCATAGTGATATACCCGATTCGGCACCGGGTGCTGATGACAATGCGAGCGGTGTGGCAGGTGTCCTTGAGGCCGCACGGTTGATGCGCAATTATCAATTTGAACATAATATCCGTTTTATCGCATTTTCGGCCGAAGAGTATGGTACAATTGGAAGTATGTTTTATGCCTGGCGAGCACACGAACGGGGCGATGATATACCGGCAATGTATAACCTTGATATGATTGGATATACAGATGCGCTACCCGAAAGTATTGAAGTATGTGGCGATACTTTTTGTGACCCACTCATTGAGCATTTTATCGCCTGCGCTGACACATATACAAATCTTTTAACAAAAAAGAGAGTCGGCGTTACTTTCGGTGATGAATATGAATTTAGCTATTGGGGTTATCAGGCAATTGCGCTTATAGAAGATTTTCCAGTCCATAATACGAACCCATATTACCATACACCTGCAGATACAATCGGAGCAGGATTTAACAATATTGAATTCTGCACCGATGTCGTGAAAGCCAGCATTGCGTCCCTTGCATCAAGTGCTATTCCAGTTGGGATACAGGAGAAGAAAAGAATACCCATTGTTTCAAGAGTATTTATAAAGACTCTTCCCAATCCATTCAGAGATAACATTAGAATCTTATTAGAAACACCTGCAGACCCAGCGAAAAAACAACAGAAAGACGCAGTTTTAGAAGTTTATGATGCGCTTGGAACGATGGTTAAGACCCTGATTAAAAAAAGATTAAATGGCGGCATTTATGAAGTTAACTGGGACGGCGAAGACAATAACGGACACAAATTGCACGCAGGGATTTACTTTCTGAGGTTTGAGTCTGGAGAATATAAAGAGACAAAAAAGGTGATTTTGCTGAGGTAGGTAATGAATAAGGTATGAAAATGATTTCAACACTGGCCTGCAGCACTGGAATCTTTACTTAGATTATAGATTATTTTAGGACTTAAATCTGGGTATTGACTTTTTCAAAATTTTAGATATAATAAACTATTAAACTATTTTGGTTGTCAAATAATGTGGATCATCTTTCCCCTCCCGGTCGTGGCCCTCGGGCTGCGGCCGGAGGGGTTTAATATTTTATAAACCTTAGGGCATTTAAGGTGATGCCGTCAATATGATGGGAAATATAGGTTTCCAAAAGGTTTTTTAACGATTGGAATATACCAGTATTTATTTCCAAAGGGAATATGTTATTCATAACATTTATTATCATTTTTATTGCCTCCTTATCCATTTTAATAACTGATTCATCAAAATGTTCTTCACAGACAATCCCGCCTCCAATTATGCTGAAATTGATTATCGTTTTATCAAAAATCGGTTTATGGCATTGGACGCAGTCCTTTAAATGGGGTTCCAAACCCGCAAATTTGAGTAGTCTAAAAAGCATTAATAAAGCCCAGAGCCCGACAATTTTATCTTCAGACAGTGATACTTTTTTAAAAAATCCAAGTATTTCTTCATAAAGTCGCCGGTTTGACTCTTCTAATACGGTTGTTTTATCAATGAATTCACAGATAAGTTCACAGGCAGTAAATTTTGATTCTGAAGTCCTTATTGGGGGGAAACTTTCAATTACAATTGCGTCAGAGAGAGTATATGTTTCTTTTGTTTCTCTTTTATAGAATATAACCTCGGATAAAGTGAATGGCTCAAGAGTTCCACAAATTTTACTCTTTGGTCTGCGGGCTCCTTTAGCAATCAGTTTAAGTTTTCCAAATTTCTCGGTGTATATTGAACAGAAAAGGCTTGATTCTTTAAAAGGGAAGGTTCGGAGCACAATACCCCTGGTTTTTAAGATATTGGGCATCTGATTAAGTTAATTATTCAATCTTTAAATGGAGCTCTTTCAATTGTTCAGGTTCAACAATATCAGGGATATTTTCAAGCAATCCCTGCGCTTGTGTAGTTTTAGGAAAGGCAATAACATCCCTGATTGATTTGACACCTGCGAGGAGCATTACAATCCTTTCAATACCAGGTGCAATCCCTCCATGTGGTGGTGCACCATAATCAAGCGCCTCAAGCAACAATCCAAATTTTCTTGCAGCAGTCTCTTTATCAACCCCAAGGATTTCAAATATCCTTTCCTGTAATTTCCGGTCGTGGTTTCTGATACTCCCTGAGGCAAGTTCATTACCATTCAGAACCAGATCATATTGCCTGCCTCGTACCTTTAAAGGCTCCGTGTCAAGATACTGAACATCTTCAGGCTTGGGCTGTGTGAATGGGTGATGGCATGGACTGACCCTTCCTGTATTTTCATCAATCTCAAACAATGGAAAATCATAGACCCAGAGAAAATGAAAACCCTTTCCCCTCAAATTCAATTCATCACCAATACGATTTCTTAATTCACCGAGGAAATAATATATCTTTTTATCACCGGTGGCGATTATCAGCATCTCATTTTCCTTTATTCCGATTTCCTCCAATACATTTTCATCAAGATATTTTGAGAGTGTTCCACCCAAATTTCCATCCTTCTTCAACCAGTAGATACCACCCAATCCCTTCTTTTTTGCCTCTTCATTAAATCCATCAAGGATTTTTCGCGAAATGGACCTTGCCTCGGGTACTATTATTCCGCATATATTTTCTTTGCCCTCAAAGGGCTGGAATTTTATCTTCCTCAGGATTTCTGTAAAATCTTTAATCTCCATGCCAAAACTTATATCTGGCTTATCAGTACCAAATCTGTGGATTGCCTGGTCAAAGGTAAATCTTGGGAATGGGGTTTTTAATTCCTGGTTTAGTACGGTTTTGAATATATATTTGAACATACCTTCAATCAGGTTATAAATATCGTCCTCAACCACAAATGACATTTCCAGGTCAAGTTGCGTAAATTCGGGCTGGCGGTCATGTCTTGGGTCTTCATCTCTCATACACCGAGCAATCTGATAATACCTTTCAAATCCTGCGACCATAAGAAGTTGCTTATACATCTGTGGTGATTGAGCAAGGGCATAGAATTTACCAGGATATAAACGGGACGGAACAAGATAATCCCTTGCACCCTCGGGCATACTCCTCGTTAGTATAGGAGTTTCAATCTCAATGAAATCTTTACTATTCAGAAATTCCCTTATCGCAGTGACAATCTTATGTCTGAAGATAATTATCTTCTGCATCGTCAATCTTCTGAGGTCAAGATATCTGTATTTTAAGCGCAATTCTTCACTTGCTTTAAGTTCTTCTTCAACAACAAAAGGAGGGGTTTTTGACTTTGACAAAACAAAAAGTTCATTAACAATCAATTCAACATCACCCGTAGGGATATCAGGGTTTTTCTGATTCTCCGGCCTTTCCTGGACAATACCTTTTATTAAAATACAGTCCTGTAGATTTAGTCCATTTGCCTGTGGAATTTTTTTCGGGTCTATAACAAGCTGTAAAATACCGGTACGGTCTTTTAAATCAATAAAAATTAGACCCCCCAAGTTCCTTATCTTAAACACCCAGCCTGCGGTCTGGATTTCTCTATTCAGGAATTTCTTGTTTATCTGGGCATTAAATAGTTCTTTAATCTTACCCCCTGACCATCAATTTTGTTTTGATGGATTATTTTCTTTTTCACCTTCCAAGACAATTCTTGATAAATCCGCAAATTTCAAGAACAGCTGGTTTATATAATTAACAAGTGCAAGCCGATTCTGCTGTAGTCTTTTATCTTCACACATCACAAGAACCTCATCAAAGAACCGATCAATATCTTTGCGTAAGCTCAACAAAAGTTTCATAATCTCTGCATATTTCTTTACGGTGAATAGCGGGTTCATCTTTTCTTCAACTTCCTTACCCCTTTGATAAAGATTTTTCTCCTCTGATTTTTCAAACAGACTCACATCAACATCACCAATATTTTTTATATTTTTTAATATATTCCGGACGCGTTTCTGTCCAATAACAAGTTGAATAAATTCCTGTTTATCCCTGAAATTCTTCAATGCCTCACATCTGAGTCTTGTATCATATAAATTCAAATTTGTATTATAAACAACTGCGTCTACCTCATCATATCTGTATCCGAGTTCTTCAAGATATCTTTCAGCCCTTTCAATGAGAAAATCTTGAATGATATTCTTGTCAACTTCTTTTTTATACAACTTCAGGTGACTCCAGAAAATCGGTAATAATTCAATATCAAAATTAAAGCGGTCAATAATGTTAAAGATTGCATACGCATTCCTTCTTACACCGAGTGGGTCATAAGAACCAGTAGGTCTCTGCCCTGAAACAAAAGCACCGAGCACATTGTCTATTTTATCAACGATTGATAATACCGCGCCTTCTTTTGTTTGGGGCAATTTATCACCACTGGATGAAGGTAAGTAATGTTCCTTTATTGCCCTTGCTACATTTTCATCTTCACCTGCAGAAAGTGCATAGTAATAGCCCATTATACCCTGCAAAGAGGTAAACTCTTTTTCTCTTACCATAAAAGAACAGAGATCCGCTTTACAGAGTGCACATGCCCTTTTTAGCAGATTCATATTAAGTTCAGGTATTGATTCAAAATTTTTTATTG
>JBDRWA010000004.1:30312-38698 GCA_039802145.1 Caldifarciminota bacterium
CAAGGCGCACAGTCTTATCATAGACCGTACCAAGTCCTTCTAACCATACCATTCCTTTAGTTGCCTCAACCATACTGAGAATACCTTGTTTTAAATCACTCTGGTAATAAAATAAGGCATCCTGTAATCTTGCCTTTAGGACCCTTGAATAACCTTGAGCAACATTTTCTGCTGCCTTTCTTCTACCATTGAAAACGCAAACAAACTTGTTCGTATCTTTTATCCAGATTAGATTACCCAGCGCCTTTAGTGTAGTCTTGAGGATTTCTTCAGGCAATTTCAAAAAATCCGGGTCAAATTCTCCACTTACAACATCAGGATATTCAACGGTACAATTTATTTCTTCAATCATATTTTTATCATAGATAGGTTCACCTTTCAAGGCACGAGCCTTTTCATTTATACGGTTCTCAATCAATTTGCGCCTTTCATTCGGATCAACAACTACACCGCCATGCCTTAGAAAATTGATATATTCCCGTGGTTTTTCCATTCTAATTGGTTTAAAGGAAAAATGGAAATTGGGTATGCTGTATCTTTCTGCTTCAAGACCCGCATATTTGAATCTCAATGGCTTTCTGTCAAGTAATCCTACAATCCATCTTATCGGTCTTGGAAACCTAACTTTTTCTCCATTCCATACCATAGTCTTTGGAAATTCTAAACTTGCAATAATTTTTGGTATTTCATAATAGAGTATATCATCTGTATCTCTAGCAGGAACATTCTTTGTAGCAAATACATATTCTCCTTTTTCGGTCTTTAATATTTTGATCTCATCAATTTTTAAATTATGGGCGTTTAAAAATCCTTCAAGGGTCTTTGTTGGTTTGTCATGCTCATCGTAAGCGAATTTTTTGGGTGGACCCTGAATCTCTATTGATTGAGGTTTTTGTTTTCTTGCAACACCAAGCACCAGAACGCCAATCCTTCTGCTTGTGTAGATCTTCCGCATCGTCCTGTAGAATATCCTTTCTCTCTTAAACAAGGCTGTCACCTTCTCAATTAAATCGGTCGCTGCCTTATCAATATAAGAAGGAGGGAATTCTTCAAATCCTATTTCAAGAAGAAAATCAATCATCTTTTTCCTCAGGCTCAATTACTTTCAGGTAAAGTTTTGCTGCCTCCGAAGTCAGCGTCCTGACCCGCGCAATCATCTTTGCTCTTTCTGAGACACTGATTGCACCCCTTGCTTCAATAAGATTGAAGATGTGTGAACATTTAATAGCATAATCATACCCTGGAAATACGAGACCTTTTTTTAATAAATTTTTTGCCTCTGCCTCAAATTCATTGAACAAAAGTAATAATCTCCTGGGGTCTGATTCTTCAAAATTGTACTTTGAAAATTCTTTTTCATTTTCTAAATATAAATCACCCCAGGTTATATTCTCATTCCACTTTATGCCAAAGATTGAAGATATACCCTGAATATTCATACATATCCTCTCTAAACCATAGGTTATTTCTACAGGTATTACTTCAAGGTCTATACCACCCGCCTGTTGAAAATATGTAAACTGGGTTATTTCAAGACCATCAAGCCAGACTTCCCAGCCAATACCCCAGGCACCGAGTGTCGGGCTTTCCCAATCATCCTCAACAAACCTGATTTCGTGTTCGCCCATTTTAAAACCGAGTGCCTCAAGGGACTCAAGATAGATTTTCTGGATATCTGCCGGTGCGGGTTTCATAATAACCTGGAATTGATAATATTGCTGGACACGATTTGGATTTTCACCATATCTTCCATCCCTCGGTCTTCTACATGGCTCAACATAGGCAACATTCCAGGGCTTTTTCCCAAGGATTCTTAAAAATGTTGCAGGATTGAATGTGCCTGCTCCTACCTCAGAATTATATGGTTCAAATATGAGACATCCCTTTTCCTGCCAGTAAGTTTTTAATTTAGAAATTAAATTTTCAAATGTGAATATTTTTTTACTCATAAACCAAGGTCGCTACTTATGGACTTCATTCCCCTCAGGCAGATTTCAATAAACTGCTCAAGTTCCATCCCCAAATTTTTACAGGCAAGAATCTGTTCACGATTTGCCCCAGCAGCAAAACGTTTTTCTTTAAATCTTCTCATAACAAAATCAGTATCAAGGGATGAGAGTTTCTTATCGGGATGCATCAAGGCAGAGGCAACGATCAAACCGGTCAAAGGGTCGGTAGCGAATAATGCCCAGTCCAGTCGTGATTGAGGTGCAAAATGCCCAGCATGGACCTTTATCGCATATACTATCTCCGGGGATATCCCCTTCTCCTCAAGAAACTCTCCACCAATGATGCCATGGTGTGCTGGGTCGTTTAGAGTCTCTTCATAATCAATATCATGTAAAAGACCTGCAAGTCCCCAGGTCTCCTCGTTTTCACCAAAATGACGAGCAAGTTCCCTTAGACAGGCTTCTGCAGCAAGGCAATGTTTGATGAGATTCTTATTCTTCAACTTTTCTGATATTAAATTCAGGGCATCGGTTCTATTCATAAGTAAATTATTATCCATATTTTTCAAAAAAAGTCAAGGGCGAGTAAATTTTCTTTATCTTGACATTCTCACTATTTTGAGTATACTTAACCAATGGCGGCATAGCCAAGCAGCAAGGCGGCGGTCTGCAAAACCGCTATTCGCCGGTGCAAATCCGGCTGCCGCCTTTTAAGGTATATAAACCCGATTATTTCTTCTTACCGCCCGTAATTTTTGCGAGCAAAATCCCTATTTCAATAAGGAGTATTAAGGGGATAGATATCAACAAAAGAGTAAACATATCACCGGTCGGTGTTATTATTGCTGCTATTATAAGGACTCCGACAATGAATTCGGCACGATGTCGGGTTATTGTCCGTGCATCTACAATACCAAGTTTTATCAAAAAGAAAATAATCAAAGGTAGTTGAAATAAAAAACCGCTCCCAATAGCACACCAGAAGATAAATTCAAGGATTTTATTGATATTCATTATCGGTTTAATATTTTCTGTGCCAAAAGAAAAGAAAAATTTCAAGCCCAGTGGAATCAAAATAAAATATGCAAAGGCAAGTCCGATAAAAAATAATATCATCCCGGAAATCAAAAATGGCAAAGAAACCTGTTGTTCCCTTCTTGTCAATCCCGGTCCAATAAATGCCCATATCTGATAGAGAATAATCGGAAATGAAAGAAAAACACCAGCAAATATAGCAACCTTGATATTAACTACAAATGCCTCAGTTGGTGAAAAGAAATAAGCGGTCTCAATATTTGTCCATTCAATAATAAAGTGCAGAATTTTGCGAGAGAAGAAAAAACATATCACCGAAAAAACTAAAACAAAACCAATTGAGATTAATATCCTTTTTCTTAATTCTTCAAGATGTTCAATAAATGATGCCTGTTTTTCCTTCAGGAACACCTCAATCGTGGTATTTTATCGGCAGGCGATAGATACAATTATCAGAAATGGCGATAATATCTTCGTTAACAACTGCCACATTATTATATTTTATACGCGGAAGATTGTATATAGGATTGTATAATTGTGTCTCGGGGTCAAAGTAGTTAATTCCAGAACCAGTAGCACAATATAATATCTTACCATCCGAATCTATATCATAAATATTGAAATAAGGTAAAAGAATTACATTCGTATCATTATCTACCAAAATGGAATCTCCCAAAGGCTTGTATCTTATCAACTGGTTATCAACTGTAAGAAAGTAAAAATTTGATTTCACTTCACATATATCCTTTGCTCCCCAGGGCATTATCTGAAACCATTGGTTGAGTCTCTGGTCAAATCTGTAAGTAGCAAATTCTCCACCGACAAATATTTGTTCATCAGAAGGGTAAATTACATATATTGGATAACGGTCTGGACCAAATTCAATAGGTTCTCTCGTTTCCCTTAGAATCTTATACATACCATCAACAGTGCCCACATAAATACTTGTTTGGTCAAAATTGAGTGTTATAATATTATTACCAAATTGAGTAATCGGCAGTGATACTGCACCACTGATTTTCGTAAGTTGGCTGCCAAAGGATATAATGTATTCATTCCCGATTGATAAAAAATCACCGGGTTTCTTTGATAGCCTGAAATAGCTCCACAGATTTTTGCCGTCAGATGACAAACTTGAAATCCCTGCCTCAGAAATAAAATAATATTTGTCGTTAAATTTTTTAAGTTTTACATTGTAAGTGCTCAGGGGTCCGTATATAATGCGGTCTCTCACCAGCGACACCGTGTTGTATCTCAATATTCCATACTTGTTAGTGCCGACATACAAATATATCCCATCCTGATAGAGGGCAGTGATTTCATATTGATAAAATGGGTCGTTCGTTTCATTTAAATCATCCTGATAGAAAAATGGAGAAAGAAATCTGTAATTGTCCAGTAATTTTTTCTCAAAAATATTGTACCATACCGTATTTTCAGGGAATTCAGGTACTATCTCAAATTTTCCAGTAACACGGTCAAGCGCAATTTTTTTCTGAGAGAGGATATAAACCTTATCCGATGTCAGACCAATACTTTTCACAAAGTTATTGAAATGATATTCCCTTACACTACCCGAACTTATGTTATAACGAACGATTGAATTGACACTTGAAATCCAGAGTTCGTCATAAAATGGGTCATAGGCAACGAGTGAAATATCCTGACTAAAATATGTCGTCCTTATAAGTTCCAATGTATTTTTATCAAAAAACAAAAGATAATTATCACTTATTACAAAAATTTTATTCATTGATGTAGCAATGGATTTTATCTTCCCCAGCGGTGGAATTATCTCATAGTGGTCTAAAAATATATTCTGGGGATATATCTCAATGGCGTATATTTTGAGGCAGAAAAATAATAAAATAATAATCCAATTTTTTTTATTCATCACATTTGTTCATTTTCATATTCTTCATTTATAATAAAATTCAAACTCTTCGGTATGTAATCAATCAAATCGCCAGCGATGAGCGAATATTCGTTATGTTCTTTTACATATAGGTCAGCACAAAGACCATGAAGAAATACACCACCGATTGCTGAAGAGATAGTTGTCAAACCCTGGGCAAGCAAACCACCGATCATTCCAACAAGAACATCACCACTTCCTGCGGTTGCCAGGCCAGAGTTTCCCGTGGAATTTACATATAATTCACCCTCTGATGAGGCAATCACTGTCGGCGCTCCTTTAAGGATCAAAATTCCCCCAAACTCTTTCGCATATTTCAATGCCAGATCTATCCTTTCTTCATTGATTCTTGGAATCGGTAATCCAGTCAATCTTGATAATTCTCCAGGATGGGGTGTTAGAATAAAATCGGTTTTTATTTTCTTAAATATCTTCACATCCTGACTGATGATATTGAGTGCATCAGCATCAATGATAGTTGGAATCTTTAATTGTGGTAATAAATTTGTAACAAACTCAGCAGTTTCTTTATTAGTTGTTAATCCCGGACCGATTATCACCACATCGGTCTTATCCAGCAAAGAAATAATTGTATCTATTGCCTTAATACTTATGGTCTCTTCGTTGGTTTGCTTGAGTGGAACTTTTACCACTTCAAGTAATTTTGCCTCAAGGCTATCCATAATCCCTTCAGGTGCTGCAAGTCGGACCAAACCCGCACCCATTCGCAAACAGGATATCGATGCCATCGCCGCTGCGCCTGAAAATCCCCTGGCACCGGCAATTATCAAAACCTGCCCGAATGTCCCCTTGTTGCCGGCAGGGTCGCGGAAAGGCATAATGTCATAGATATGATTATACTCCACAATCCTTGGAAAACCTTTATCAATCAATTCATAGGGCACACCAATATCAACCAGATAAAGATCTCCACAAAATGCCCGACCCGGGTAGAGGTAATTACCCCGTTTGGGTAAGCACATCACCGCTGTGGCATCAGCAATGACGCAGGACTCTTCAAATCTTCCGGTATCGCCGTTGATTCCCGAAGGGATATCCACTGAAAAGACAAAGGCATCACTATTATTAATCAGTCTTATCGCCTCAAGAAAAATTCCTTCAGGTTTTCCTTTAAACCCAGTTCCAAAGATTGCATCAATGATACAATCATATTTGTAGTTCTGAAAAACCTTTCTCAATTTTTGTACTGAGTTAATTTCAATGACTTCAAATTTTGCCTTTTTAGCTATTTGATAATTCAAAAGCGCATCACCTTTAAGTTCATCCCCCCTGCCGAGCAAGACAATCCGAACATTACTACCATGATTTTTTAAATGACGGGCAATAACAAAGCCATCACCACCATTATTCCCCTTGCCACAGACGACCAAGACATTCAAGCCTTCAAGTTCAAAATATTCTCTCAGCACCTCCACACTTCCTCTACCCGCATTTTCCATTAAAACTGTGCCCGGGATTTTTAAAAATTCCTGCGCCCATTTATCTATTTCTTGCATTTCTTGATTATTTACCAGCCGCATAATTTAATTTTATAAAAAAAAATAATAAAGTCAATATGGATATAAAAAACGACTTACTCATTGACACCTAAAAATTTTTATGTAAGATTTAGAAAGGGGGAAGTATGGTAGTCGCACTATTTTTACTCGCTCAAACTATTATCCCTGATTTTCAGGTGAATAGTGAAGATTATCCGGGTCATTCGCCGCAGTTATATCCATCAATTACATGTTATGATTCAGGCGGAGCAATAATCTGGTATGACTTGCGCACTCCTACCAACGGAATGAGAGTATTCGGAACTTTAATAAATGCCTCTGGTGATACAATAAACAAAAATTTCTGTTTGAACGATGATACAACATCTGGCTGTATGAGTCAACCTTCCATTGATGGTGACACAAGTGGCAATTTCGTAATTGTTTATATCCAGCGTCAAAATGTGCTCGCCCGAAGATTTAATAAGAACGGCATTCCCTATGGTCTTTCTTTTGTAGTAAATTCAGTTTCGGGTTGTTCATATCCGGCAATTGCGGTTTCAAAAAGCGGCAGATCTGTTATTGTCTGGTTAAAAAATTATGAAAATAGAATATATGGACAGATTTTCGATGCAAATGGGAATCCGGTTGGCACAAATTTCTTGGTCTCGGATTCAGCAGTTGCCTACAGTTATCAAATTCCTGGTGTCGGCATAAAAGATAATGGTAATTTTATTGTATCCTGGTCTTTCAATAACGAAATCTGGGCACAGATATTTGACTCGGTGGGCAATAGGATTGGTGAAAATTTCAAACTCATAAATGATACAGCGAGTACAAGCGAAAGTTATCCGAAATTAAAATTTGATGAACAGGGCAATCTTTTTGTATCCTGGATGGCAAGTGTTGGTGGACAGGGTGATATAAACTGTCAGATATTTGATTCAACACTCACGCCGATCACGGGGATAATTAAAATTGATGAGGTTGGTATTGATACTGCTCGGTATCAGGCTATAGCCGTCAAGGATTCAATCTTTTTTGTCGCATTTCAAAATGGAATTAGCGCCGTCTATTTACAGCGAATTAAGTGTAATGGAGAGCTAATCGGAAATAATATCCGCATAAGTGAACCCGTAGGCACACGTAATATGAATCCCAAAATAGATTTAACCTCCCAATACTTTATCATAACCTGGGCAAGATGTTTGAGTGGAAATATATATGATATTTTGTGCCAAAAGGTCTCATTTGATGGTAATCTTATCGGAAACAATTATGTAATTACTGATGACAAAGGTGGTGAAGCCCAAATCTTGCCTGGCATCGTGGCAGATAATAATGGTAACTTCTTTATCGTCTGGACTGACTGGCGGCGTTATCCGGATTATTTTAACCTCCCAAATTGTTACGGCAGACGCTATAATGCCTATGCCAATCCCTGTGGTGATGATTTTAGAATTAACACCTATGCGAATGCTGATTATTCAACAATCGGGATAAATTCAAATATCTATCTTGTTGTCTGGGCAAGAACTTTACCCGATTCAAATCATCAGATTTATGCCCAGAGATTTGATTATGATGGCAACCCCATTGGTGAAAACTATCAAATTAGCATTTCTTCAGGAATAGATCAACTATCATTCCCGAGAATAACCACCCTGTCCAATGGTCGTTTCGTAGTGATTTGGAATGAGAATATTTCAACCATTGATAAAATCTACGGAAGGATTCTGGATACTATGGGCATCCCCTATGGTAATCAATTCAATCCCTATGTTGATTCTTCGGGATATAATTTGGGTTGGTCCGCAGTGGACGAAGGTAATGGAAAGTTTATTGTGCCTATTTCATGCAACACTGGTGATTCAGTCATTATCGCCATTCAGGAATTTGACTACAACGGCATTCCAGTATCTTCATCAATAATTCTTAATGACGAACCGGCATCGTATTATCCTATCTGTGGAGCAAGGGGCATTGAC
>JBDRWA010000005.1:0-37045 GCA_039802145.1 Caldifarciminota bacterium
GTCCACCAGATGAATTGCCGACAATATATGCATTGCCAGCCTCGTCAACACTAATGGTCGGCTTGTCAGCGTTGTAGACATCAATATCCTCAATTGTGAAGTTCAAGGAAAACAGATATATTGGCACAAATAGTATGAAAACAAAATTGAATTTTCTTTTCATAATCACTCCTTTTTATAATTATATTCAAACCTTCCAATAAATCAATAACAGTATCAGACAGTTGCTTTCCCAGATATTCAATTATTCTTTTTTGCAAAGCACTCAATATTTCCAATTATATTCATCTCCAGACCAGTAATAATTCCAGATTAGAGCCTCGGCTAACAGAATATCCTATATTTTTTTTCCTTCCATGAATAATTTTATCAAAAATTAAGGAGAGGATTCAAATCCCAGTTTTTTCAAAATTTCTTTTGTTTCTGTATCATCTTTATCATAACCATACCAGGCATTAACTACTTTGCCATCACGGTCAATTATATAATTAAGGGGCACAGCGGAAAATCCCTTTAGCGTATTATACTTGTTATTGTAAATTTTCCAACCATATTCATTCGCCTCAAGAATATTGGGAAATGTAACATTATGCGTCTTTAATAAATCTGCGATTATGTTCTTATCATCAGCAACATTGAAACCAATGACTACCAATCCTTTATCCTGATATTTTTCATATAATTTTTGTAAATAAGGAATTTCTTCACGGCAGGGTGGACAACCAACGCGCCAGAATACAAGCCAGACAACTTTTCCACGATAGTCAGATAGCCTGATTTTCTTCCCATCAATTGTAGAACATTCAAAATCCGGTGCCTCAGTACCTGGTTTTAATAGCCCCTCTTCCAGAGCAGGTAGAACAAACTCTTTCCAGCCCTGCGGCGGCTTCCAGGTAAATTTTTCATCAGCAATTTCTAAATTTAACCTGGTATTGGTCCAGGTTTCGAAGGTAATCAAGGTTTTTGATACCCGGGTGATTTCAAGCATCTTTTTGGGAAGAAAATCATTGTTTGAAATCCAGTAGCATTTACTCCGTTGATTCTTCATATAACTTACCTCAATCACAATACATTCTTCATTATTTACTATCACTGTATCAAGAATCCTTACACCATCAAGGTATTCGTCAAGTGATTCAGGGCATCTATGGAATTTGCTGGGTTGAAAGACCGAAAGAATTGAACCTAAGTAGGTAAGCTGGTGCCAAATAGAATGTCTACCTGGAGGCGCATTAAGTCTCATATAACTATTAGTGCGCGTAAGTGAATACTCATTGGGATTCTCGCCACCGATATACGGTCTTCCTTTGGGCCAGTATATCCAGAAGTTTTCACCATCGCCAACAAGGATGCCTGTAATCTTTCCTTCTCTTTTATATTCAACCCTTGCGTAATTTGGTTTCTTCAACCAGACAAGGAGAGTGCATTCCCGTTCATAATTGCCCGAAATCAAGTATAGAGCAGACTCATAATACATTGTGTTCGCATTCTGAATGGTTTGTAGCATTTTTTCATAAATTGCTTGTGCTTCCGGTTCATTTTTGAAATTGGTATCGGCCTCTATCTTTGCCGGACTCACATCAACAAACTTTTGTTGAATTGTTGCCTCCATCGCCTCTTTGTATACGGTCTCCAAGTTATAGGCATTCTCTTCTTTCAGGGCAATACGGATTGTATCACCTAAATTTGCCTCAAATGGAATGCACCAGCAAATCGGTTTGTTTTCTTTATTTACGGTCTTTGTTGCAAGCCAGTATTTTGCATTAGGTTCGTTTGAACCCATCTGAGGACCTTTATCATTTCTGGTTAAGACATAGGTCTTAAAACCGGAGACCTTTTCAAATATCTTATTCCAGGAGTATTGCATCTGATATGTAATTTTCTTTTCTTTTTCTCTTTCATCCTTCTCATTCTCAAGCATTGCCTTGTATCCCGCTTGTGACTTCATTATATTCTCTCTATAGATCTCTTCTGGATTCTCTTCAAACAAAGCCCACTGAATTACCTCGGGTTTTATTTTTTTAATGTCAATCTTCAAATAAAGTCCCCATACTCTGGGAGCTACAACATCTCCATCCTTACTATGAGAAAATTCAGGTGGAATCAGGATTGATAGCACAAAAAAGATGATGATTACTTTAATTTTGGGTAGGGTGGGGATCGTTCCTCCTTTTATTTAAATTGAATCATGGTTATCTAACTTCCTTTGCCTCAATAATAGCCTTTGCAAAATCATCGGGGGTTAACCTCTTTTTCTTCATCCTGAAAATAGCCAACTCTTGCCAGGGTATGAAATATCAGCATTGAATCCTGCCCCGGCAATTTGGCAAGTTTCAAAAGGTACATATTAAATAAAATTTTGTTATTATAATTAATTTAGCAGACTCTGTCAATGAAACTGAGTAAAATAAAAAAGTTGACACCGAGTAAAATCTAATTATACTGCATTGGTAAGTATGAAGGAGTTAGAAATTAAAAAATTTATCTCACTTGTCAAAAAGCCATTTGCCTATTTTATTGACTTCCTCTTGCCCAATAGTTGCATTAACTGTGGTAAGGAGATTGACCATGAACTCATCTGCCACAATTGCCTTGAACTTCTCAGTTATCCGCGCTCACCCCTATGTCCCCATTGCGGAAGGCCGATTGATAAAACCAAGACCTGTATTTTTTGTAAAGATGAAAAAAACCTTGATTATGGAAGGGCATTTTTATTATATCTCCCGCCAGTTGATAAAATGATCCACCATCTTAAATACCGGGGCAAGCCAAAACTGGCAAAATTCTTTGGTCTGGGCATGGCAACTGTATTAAAATCTGATTTCTATCTTAAAGAGGCTGATTTTCTTGTGTCTGTCCCACTTTTCTGGTGGAAGAAGGCACGACGAACCTATAATCAGGCTGAATTACTATCGGTGATTGTTCATCAGGAAACATCAATACCATTTGTTGATGCCCTGAAGAGAGTCAAAAATACCCGAACCCAGACCCGTCTTGACCAAGAGAAAAGGCTCAAAAATGTCAATAATGCCTTTAGATTAAAAAACGGAATTGAAGTAAAAGATAAAACTATAATTCTGATAGATGATGTAATGACTACCGGTGCAACGATAAAGGAATGTGCCAAGGTATTGAAGGCTGCTGGGGCGGAAAAAGTCTATTCACTTGTTGCCGCAATCACAACGGATTAAATTTTTACATTATGTTCATTGACATTCACTCTAAAATTAGATAGAATAACTTGTGGGTTTTCTTTCTATTATCAGACCGCTAAATTGTGTCATTACTTTCTTTTCTGTGCTCTGTGGTGCCTGGATAGGCAAGGAGATATTCTTTAATAACAAAATTCTTTTTGCTGGCATTGCAGGCTCCCTGGTTTGTGCCTATGGTAATATTATCAACGACATAATGGATATTGAAATTGACCGTATCAATAATCCAAAAAGGGCACTTGCATCTGGTAGAATCAAAAAAAATACAGCACTATCAATGGGAATTTTATTTATCATTATTTCGTTAATAATTTCATCTTTTCTTGGATTTAAACCCCTTCTTCTTGTTGTTATCGCCGTTTTGCTTCTCTTTTTTTATTCATTTTATTTCAAAAAAACACCCGTGGCTAATTTCGTCGTCGCAATAATTGCGGGATTAAGTTTTATCTTGGGCGGTTTCATTACCGATAATATCCTTTCTTTGATTCCTGCATTCTTTGCATTACTAATACATACCCCAAGGGAAATTATTAAGGATATTTCAGATATAGAGGGCGACCGCAAGTTTGGTGTAGTATCATTGCCTATTATCTATGGAGAAGAAAAAGCCCGGCAAATTGCGGCAATTTTACTTGTCATCCTGGCATCTGCATCACCGATCCCATATATACTTGGTTTTTTGAATATCAAGTATCTTCTTGCTGTTCTCATCGCTGCTGTCCCCTTGATTATAGTCACAATAGCAAAACTCCATAACGCCCGACTCGCTGGTAATCTGCTGAAACTAATTATGTTGGTTGGTCTTGGGGCATTCATTATTGGATGATTAAGATTATAATTTTAGGAATAGTCCAGGGATTGACCGAATTTCTACCCATTTCCAGTTCCGGGCATCTTTCAATACTGGAAAATTACCTTGGTATTACCAAACCGGTGTCGGTGACTGCATTCTTACATCTGGGGACATTTTTTGCAACCCTTTTATTCTTTAGAGAAGATATTATTAAAATCATCGCTGGTTTATTCAAAAGAGAGACAAAGTCTTTAAGATATACTTTATATATTATAATGGGCAATATTCCAATTGTGGTATTCGCATTATTGTTCAGGAATTTTATTGAATCAACATTTACCGAGATAAGAATTGCGGTAGTATTCCTGGGGATTACCGGAATTATTGTATTGCTTACCTCCATAATAAAAAAGTGTGATAAACAAATCTCACTGATTAGAGCTTTAATTGTTGGCGTTGGCCAGATGTTTGCGGTCTTTCCTGGATTATCGCGTTCGGGCCTTACTATCGCTACAGGGCTATTTACAGGATTAAACCCAGAAGAGGCGTTTCGCTTCTCCTTCTTGTTATCCCTGCCTGCGGTTCTGGGTGCAAATCTGATTGAATTAAGAGAAATCACAAATCTTCCCAATGCTGTAGAAATTTTTGTCGGTATGTTTATAAGTTTAGTCAGCGGTTACATTGCCTTAAAAATTCTACGCGTGTTGGTTCAAAAATGGTTCCATCTCTTTGGGATTTATTGCCTTCTCTTAAGTGTATTATTTCTTTTTATTAATTTTTAACAATTCCGTCCAAGTGCTGTTGGATGCTACTTTTTAAATATCTGGTATTTTTAAAAGACTTATGGTAAGCAAAAAGGGATAGAAGGCTAAACAGGCTCAACATGGCAGGATATGATAAACGGTTTAGGTTTTGGTTTGGAAACGAGATTAGTCTATTGGCTGTCGTTTGCTGGTTACTAAGTCCAATAACTAAACCATATCGCATTTCTAAACCGAAACCGATGGCAAATTTCTTTCTTACTGATGTTAGTGATTTCCATTTTTGCCTTCTTGCCATTTTGCCATCTCTTACTTCTTGAGCCTTTTTGAGCCATTTTAACCCTTTTGTTTGATATATCTGAGGAGGTTATATGTTCAGAGCGCTTGTTGGTTACTATTCACGGACAGGCAATACAAAAAAGATGGCACAGGCAATTGCCATCGGGATAAAAAAAGAAGGATTGTCCGTGGACCTGTTCCCATTAAATAAAATAAAACCCAAAGACCTGCTAAAATACGAATTGATTGTCCTGGGTTCACCTACCTATTACGGATTGATGGCCGGTGAGATGAAGAGATTTATTGACGAGACGGTAAGATATCACGGTAAACTATCAGGAAAAGTAGGTGGTGCATTTACTTCAAGTGGTGGAATTGCTGGTGGCGGAGAAACAACAATCTTAAGTATTCTTTACGCCTTTTTAATCCATGGAATGATCATTGTCGGTGAAGCCGATTCCTATCACTATGGTCAGGTGAGCATCGGTAAACCCGATAAAAGAATAATTGTGAGTTGTGAACTGTATGGTCATAAACTGGCACGGTTGACAAAAATAATTTTTGGCAATCGAAACTAATCTGTTGATTTATTCTTACCTGATTTAATCAAACTTGAAGAATTGAGTAAAATTGAATTCAAAACCTTCGGGGTAGTATTCTCCCCTTTCTTTATTCAATATATACTTTCCTTTGTATTTTTTTTCAATTATTATTTTGAGCATTTTTATTAAGTGGTCTATCTCCTCTTTTGTATTATAAATACCGAAACTTATTCTTACCGCACCAGGAACCAAAGAACGGTCGCGATTGATAATCATCTTTTCAATCTCTTTAGCCTCAGATGGTGATACACCGAGCAGGCACTTGACATAGGGATGAGCACAGAAGCAGCCATTACGCACACCAATTCCACCTTCATAACTCAATATTGCCGAAACAAGTGCATGGTGCATACCCTTCACATTGAATGCAATCACACCGAGTCTGTTTCGGGCGTTGTTGGGATTTTGGTCTCCATAGATAATTATCTCTGGCAGTTTATTCAGCTCCGTTAACGCATAGGCAGTTAGGCTACTTTCGTGTTCGATTATCGACTCAAAGCCAATTTTTTTAATCAACTTTATCGCCTGGGCAAGTGCTACGACACCTATAATATCTGGTGTCCCTGCTTCTTCCCTTTCCGGCAGGTCTTTCCAATAGGCACTTTCCAGGTCCACTATATCGGCAGTACCCCCGCCCACATCATCGGGTGTCCCAATCTGGAATAATGCCTTATCACCTACCAGGACCCCAATCCCGTAAGGAGCGTACATCTTGTGTGCGGAAAAAGATAGATAATCAATATGAGAGGGATCACCTTTTGGCTTTATGTCAATCGGCCGATGCGGTGCAAGTTGTGCTGCGTCAACCGCAATCTGGGCACCCACCTCGTGAACTCTTTGAGCAAACTCATAGATTGGATTTATATAACCAGTTACATTGGATGCACCACTGATAGCAACGAGTTGAACTCTTCCCTTGTATTCCTTTAGTTTGGTATAAAAATCGTTTTTGTCTATCGTACCATCAGGTTTTAAACCAATATGAATGACTTGCGCTACCTTGCGCCAGGGTAGCTCATTTGAGTGGTGCTCCATAATCGTAGTAAGAACAACGGGTTTTTCTCTTCCCAGTGCTGGGCACTGAAGACGACTGGCGAGTTTATTTATTGCCTCCGTAGTATTTTTACAAAATATTACACAGCAATGCTCATCAGCCTTAACAAAATCGGCGATAATCTTTCTTGCCTCTTCAAAAACCCAGGATGAAAGTTGTGATTTAAATCCTGTACCACGATGGACATTCGAATACCATCTCAAGAATTCACCAATTTTTTTCTGGACCGGTAAAAGTGCCGGGGTGCTCGCAGCATTGTCAAAATTTATATATCTTCTCTTTGAACCATCAAGCAATACCACCTCTTCATCAATCCCAATAATCTTTTGGGCAAGTGCTTTCAATGTTAGCCTATAATTTCTGCCAGACATCTTTATCAAGACTCCGATACTGGATTGCCTCAGCAATATGCTGGACTTTTATATCCTTACTTGTCTCTAAATCGGCAATGGTGCGTGCCACCTTAAGAATCTTGTCATAGGCACGTGCCGAGAGCCCAAATTTTTCAATCGCGGTCTTGAGGAGATTCTGTGATTCTTCATCTATCGGGCAGAATTTTCTGATATCCTTTGATTCCATATGGGCATTACAGAAAATTTTACGCCTTGCCTCCTTGAATCTTTCCAGTTGAATCTCCCTTGCCCTATCAACCCTTTTTCTAATCTCCTCGGAAGATTCGCCAGTCTGGGCAGATTTCAGTTCATCATACTTCAGGGAAGGAACTTCAATATGAATATCAATCCGGTCCAGTAACGGTCCGGATATCCTTGCCCGATAATGTTGAATTTGAACCGGCGTACAGCGACACTCATGATACGGGTCGGTGAAATAACCACACGGGCAGGGATTCATTGCTGCTGCCAGCATAAAGCGCGCTGGATAAGTAAGCGTAACCTTTGCCCTTCCAATCGTTACCGAACCATCCTCAAGGGGCTGACGCAAAACCTCAAGGACATTTTTGTGGAATTCAGGGAGTTCATCAAGAAACAGCACGCCATTGTGGGCAAGTGAAACCTCGCCGGGTTTTGGGATATGCCCACCACCAATGATTCCGGCATCGGATATTGTATGGTGAGGTGCGCGAAAGGGCCTTGTACCAATGAGCGACGAGCCGGCTGGCAGTGTACCAGCAACCGAATGGATCTTGGTTGTCTCCAATGATTCCTGCAGTGTCATCTTGGGGAGAATTGTAACCAATCTTCGGGCAAGCATTGTCTTACCGGTTCCCGGTGGACCGATCATCAAAATATTGTGTCCACCGGCTGCCGCAATCTCTAACGCCCGCTTTGCATGGTACTGCCCTTTTACCTCGGCAAAATCTATTGGATATTTTGAAACGGACTCAAAAATCTCTTCCCGGTTTACAATCACCGGATTAACCTGCAATTCACCATTCAAAAATGCTACAACCTCAATTAAATTTTCAAAGCCATAGACATTTATTCCCTCAACGATTGCCGCCTCCCGGGCATTGGCATTGGGGAGAATAATTCCTTCCAATTTATTCTCCTTTGCCGCAAGGGATATTGAGATTGCACCCTTGATGGGCCTTAATGAGCCATCAAGGGATAATTCACCGAGTATGGCAAATCTTGAAAGACTCTGACCGCGTACAGTCTGGGAGGCAGCGAGGATACCAATCGCTATGGGCAGATCAAAACTTGACCCCTCTTTTTTTATATCAGCCGGAGCCAGATTGACCGTTATCTTCTTAGCCGGAAACCTGAAGCCAGCATTTTTAATTGCCGCAAAGACCCGGTCCTTTGACTCTTTTACTGCATTATCCGGTAGTCCGACTGTAGTAAAACCGGGTAATCCCCCGGATAGGTCAACTTCCACATCTACCAGATAACCATCAATGCCATAGGTGGCACAGGAAAGAACACGCGAAAGCATAGCCAATTATATTCAATCTGCACTCGCTGTCAACGGCTGAGAGGTTAATTTCATCCTCTTTTTTCTATAGAAAATCAATGCCTTTACTTCGGGATAAAAATTTTTCAATTATTGACTTTGTTGTCTCATTATGTATAATATAGTATGAAAAACTTTATAAATATTTTCACCAATCCTTCTGCGGTATTCAGCAGTATAAAAGAGAAACCGGAATGGTCCAAACCGCTGATGGTGGTTTTAGTCATTCTTTCAATAATCTCGATATTAACCATTTCCACAACCCGCGATTTGATAACTGCCCAGCAGATAGAGGCAATGAAAGATAGAAAAATGACCGATGAACAGATAGAACAGGCAATGAAATTTACTTCGGGTGCCTTTATTTATGTATCTGCTATATTCGGCACAATCATTGGTGTAACTGTTGTCCTTCTCTTGTTTGCCTTGCTATTGAATCTATTTATTCCAGTAGCCGGTGGTGAAGGTTCCTACAAACTTGTTTTTTCTGTAGTATCATATTCAGCACTTATTAAAATTCCCGCCCACTTACTCAGATGGATTTTGATTATGTTAAAACACTCTTTACAGGTAAACACTTCATTTGCCCTTTTTGTGCCCAATCTTCCTGCAAAATCATTTACCTACAGATTATTGGCAAGTTTTGATTTCTTTATTATCTGGGAGATGATACTGGTGGCAATGGGAATCAGTATTACCAATAATTTAAAGAGAGAAAATGCCTATATCCTGGTCTTTTTAATCTGGATTGCCTCCATATTCTTGGGCATGGGACTTGGAGGTCTATTCGGACCGAGATAGGTATCAAGTGAACCTGAACTCCATAGTCCAATGCCTTCATCTTCTTCTTGGTAAAAAACTTGATTCACTACAGAGAGGGAGTACAATAGTGTATGTGGTTAATATTAATTTTAGGATTACAGATTGACACGCTCTCACTCCGTGAGGCGATTGAAATTGCTTTAAGGCAGAGTCCAACTTATTTGGAATCAAGAGAGACACTAACAAAATCAAGGGTGCAGTTTTTTAAGGCACTTTCTTATCTTCTACCTACAAATTCAACAACTGGGACCTGGACTAAGAGTGAATTCCAGGGTATGACTAATGAATATTATACCGGTTCAATCAATTTTTCAATGCCGATTTTTGACCTTGATGTAATAAGTTCAATTGTTATGGCAAAAGGGCAGGAAAAGGGTACTTCAATCCAGCATAATCAAGATATCGCAAATCTTATTTTAAATATAAAGAAATCATATTATAATCTTATCACGGCAAATGAATTATTAAATTCGTCCCAGAAGGCGCTTGAACGGGCAATAGAGAACAAAAAACTCGTTGAGACAAAATATGAACTCGGTTCAGCATCAAGACTTGAACTACTCCAGGCGGAGGTCTTTTATCTCCAGACCCTTCAGAACAATTCTCAGGCAAAGACCCTTGAGGCACAGGCGCAGCAGGAACTAAAGGCATTGCTCAATATCTCCAATCAAATTTTTCCAAAGGATTCATTTGCCATTCCTGATACATTTATTCTGCCATCCCTTGATTCACTGAAAGAAATTTTGTTGACTGCAAACTTAGGTATTAGATTAGCAAGGCAGATGAACAGTCTCGCCCGTGCAAACTTATGGTTTTCTACTTTTGCGTTTCTGCCCAGAATTTCTTTATTTTATGGATATAACACCAGCCTTGATTCATTTTCACTTAATCTTGACTATCTTAGAGATAATGCAACAAAGAATTACGGAATAAATATCAGTTTTCCGATATTTGAAGTTAAGACATTGATATTTAATTATATTAACGCAAAAAAGGATTTAAAAATAAAAAAATACAATATGGAAAAGACTATTCTTGAATCAGAGAAGGCTTTATATACCAGTTATTATAGTTTAAAGGAATCAATAGATAAGTTAAGGTTTGCCAAAAAGAGTTTAGAACTTGCTGAAGAGGCGATTATTATTGCGCGTGAACAATACAGCCTTGGTGTAATATCCTTTTTAGATCTATTGCGCACCGAAGAGGATTATTATAATGCGCGGGTGAATTTGGTCCAGGCATTGAATGGATATTATTCCCAGCAATCAACCCTGTCGTATCTATTGGGTAGTATAACTATTCAGGAGTAAAGATGAAAAAAATATTAACTATCATAGGAATTATTGTTATTGTGATGTTGATTGTAATCCTCAATCTCACCCAGAAATCAAATGGGGAAAGCGTGGAGATTGAGGTTGTAAAAAAGGGTAAAATTGTCTCAAAGGTGAGCGCGGATGGAGAGTTGAAGGCAAAATCACAGGTGGATATTTCAGCCGAAACCATTGGTAGAATAAAAAGGATTTATTATAAAGAAGGTGATTTTGTAAAAAAGGGCAGCCTGTTGATTGAACTGGATGATACACAGGCGAGTGCAAATTACAAATTATCTGAAGTAAGATTAAAACAGGCAGAGCAGGTATTTAATAGAACTAAGAGCCTTTATGAGAAGGGTTTGGTGAGCAAAGAAAATTTTGAGAATGCCGAACTGAATTACGCATCGGCAAAGGCAACCTATGAACAGGCGCTTGATTCCTATAAAAAGACAAAGATCTATGCACCGATATCCGGCAGGATAATGAAGTTAAATATTGAAGAGGGTGAAACGGCGGTGATGGGGACATTGAACTACGCGGGTACTGTGCTGGCGACAATTGCCGATATGTCCAGGATGATTGCCGTTGTTAAGATTGATGAGACAGAAGTCCCTCAGGTAAAGACAGGGCAGGAAGCAGAAGTAATTGCCGATGCCCTGCCTGATTCAAGCTTTAAGGGTGTAGTGACAAAAGTAGGTTTAATGCCGATAACCTCAATCGCAACCACGACCGAAAAGGCGACCGATTTTGAAGTGGAAATAGAACTTAAAGATTTTTCCGAAACTTTAAGGCCCGGGATGAATGTGAAGGCAGAGATATTTACTGGTAGTAAGTCCGATGTTTTGGTTGTCCCCATTCAGGCCGTGGGAAAAAGGAAGATAAAAGACAAGATGACCGAAACAATTTTTGTTGTGGAAAAGAGGAAGGCAATCTTAAAAGAAATTCAGACCGGTATATCAAGTGATACAGAAATGGAAATAATTTCAGGGATTGCAGAAGGGGATACAGTTGTTGTTGGTCCATACCGCATTCTATCAAAGTTAAAGGATGGCGCAAGGGTGGAATTTAAGCAGATGGGTGAAACCAAGAGCGCCAAATGAGAAGAAAAGAGGCTATCAGTACATCAGAATATCAGGTAGATGGAAAACAGAATATCATGGTATCAGGTGTTTATTATTTGATGAATTACTGGTATCCTGATAACCTTTTTAAATTCCATGCTCTGTAAGGCGATAGACATTTACAAAAAATACAGCCTCGGCAAGGTTGAAGTTGAGGCGCTGAGGGGGGTTAGTTTAGAAATTAAAGAAAATGAGTATCTCTCCATTATGGGTCCTTCGGGTTCAGGTAAATCCACATTAATGCATATCCTCGGCTGCCTTGATACTCCAACCCGAGGAGAATATTATCTTGAGGATAAAAAAGTTTCTGATTATTCGGATGCAGACCTTGCGAGGATAAGAAATCAGTCAATTGGATTTGTATTCCAGAACTTCAATCTTTTGACGAGGCTTTCGGCACTGGAAAATGTAGCATTACCTCTAATATATTCGGGTGTTAATAGAAAAGATAGGGTTGAAAGGGCAGGAGAGATGTTAAAAAAAGTAGGTCTTGCTGAAAGAATGAAACACCGACCGAATGAATTATCCGGTGGTGAATGCCAGCGGGTTGCGATTGCCCGTGCCTTGATAAATAACCCTAAAATCATCTTTGCGGATGAACCAACCGGCAACCTTGATACAAAAACGGGCAAAGAGATTATGGAATTATTTGATAGATTACACAGTGAAGGGCACACTGTGGTTCTCGTTACCCATGACCCTAACATTGCCCAGCATGCCAAAAGGGTGATTAAACTTATTGATGGAAAGATTGTGGAGGTATGAATAACATCTCTGAGATACTCAATTTAGCACTTCAGACATTCAAGACGCATAGAATGCGCTCTTTTTTGACGACTTTGGGTATCATTATCGGTGTTACCACAGTCATTGCCATTCTCTCTTTGATTGAGGGCTTAAATCAATCGGTGGCAAGACAGATTCGGTCAATCGGTTCGGATTTAATATTTATCACCAAATATTCAATGGTTCAGATGGGGCCTGCCAACATTGAGGAAATTGCTGCGCGTCCTGATTTGACCCCTGACGATGTCCTTGCAATTAAACAATTACCTTCAGTAGAAACTGCAATACCAACGATTGAACAAAATTATACCAAATTGAAATTTCGAGACAAAGAGGTTGCCAGAACTTCAATTGAAGGCTCGAGTGAAAATTTTTCGAAGGCGCATAATTACATTGTGGAGATCGGGCGTGATTTAAGTGCTGATGATATTTTATACAGGAAAAATGTTGGTGTTATAGGCGCTTATGTCGCCAAAAATCTTTTCGGTGATGAGACACCGATCGGGAAGGATTTAAATATTAGCGCCCACCGAGTCAGGATTATAGGGGTTTATAAAGAAAAGGGCTCATTTCTTGGGCAAAGTATGGATAATTTCATCGTCATTCCTTATACATTTTATGAAAAAATATTTCCCCGCCGCAGGTCGACATTATTCGAAAAGGCTTTTGGTGGATATACAATAAGTGTAATACCCAAGCCCAAAAAGGTTGAAAGGGCAATGGATGAAATAAGGGAATTGATGAGGCGCAGGCATGGTTTGCGCCTTGATCAGCCTGATGACTTTGAATTGGGAACCCAGCAGATGCTATATGAGTTATATCAGAATATCACCCGGGTTGGTTTTGTTGCCATCGTGGCGATCGCGGTGATATCCCTGATTGTTGGTGGGATTGGCATAATGAATATTATGCTTGTCTCCGTTGCAGAACGAACAAGAGAAATCGGAATTCGCAAGGCGGTCGGTGCCTCCAATCAAAATATTTTATTCCAATTTTTAACGGAATCCGTGGTTTTGGCATTCGTGGGAGGAGTCATCGGTATCATATTTGGAGTTTTGCTTGCCTTATTGATTTCAGTTGTATCACCACTCAAAGCAGCAGTGAGCCCCTGGATGATTCTCTTGGGATTTGGGTTTTCTTCGACAGTGGGCATATTTTTCGGAATATATCCTGCGCGCAAGGCTGCTTCGCTCAACCCTATTGAGGCATTAAGGTATGAGTAAAAAAAGAAGATCAGGGCATCAGGATATCGGAACATCGGGTAGAAATAATCTAAATTGACTCAGCAAATTTTCTGAGTATAATTTAATAATGAGAGAGATTTATTATGATGAGCTGACCGGTGTTTATAATCGCCGTTTCCTCTATTACTGGGTTGAGAACGAAATAAAGCGGGCGAATCGTTTTGCGACGAAATTCGGGCTGATCGTTATTGACCTTGATAACTTCCGGGATATAAATAACAATTATGGTCATCTTGAAGGTGATAAAGTTCTCATTGAATTTAGTAATTTTCTAAAAGGCACGGTGAGGGAAGTCGATAATCTTGTTCGTTATGGTGGGGATGAGTTTATTGTGCTTGTTCCCAATACGGATTCACATGGGATAATGGAGCTTTCCCAGAGAATATTAACTAGTTTAAACCTGACTGAAATTGCCAATCACAGGATACATTGTAGTATTGGTTTTGCACTTTATCCTGATGATGGCACCAATGTTGAAACACTGATTAGCCAAGCAGATAGATTGATGTACCAGGCAAAAAAAGAAGGTAAAAACAGAATTGGATTGAAAGCTGAAATTACTAAAAAGATTGAATTACCTGCAAAGGTTTTAGTCGGCCGAGAAAGTGAGCTGAATTTATGCGCAAGGTATTTAAATGAATTTAATACAATTTTCATCTACGGTGAGGCAGGCGTTGGCAAGACGAGGCTTGCTTTAGAGACAAAGCAACTCTATTCTGATTATTTGTATTTAAGGGCGAATTCTTATGCAGCACTTGCTACAGTCCCTTATCATCCATTTTGTAATATGTTCAGAGAGATGGTAAATACAGATTTTGCGCTGATACAGCGGGTATTGAGACAGATACCTGATATTCACCGTCAGGAGTTAATAAAATTATTGCCCGAAGACAAAGTTATATCAACAAAGGTTGATGAACTGGACAAATATCGACTTTATGACAGCATCAATTTGTTTTTCAGTAAACTGGCTGAGTTATTAACACCAAAAGTCTTGCTCTTACTTATTGATGATTTACACTGGACTGATTCATCAAGTTGCGAACTCTTGGATTTCTTAATTAGACGGATAAGAAGAAATCTGAAAATTATAGGTACCTACAGGATTGAAGAGATTAAGAGCTCCGCGGTTTTCCCATACTTCGGGATCTGGGCACGCGAAAATTTATTCACAAAGTTTGAAATTTTGCCGCTTAGCGAAGCGCAGGTTGTTAAACTTCTTGGGGTAATCATGGGTAGTGTATCACATTCATTAGCGAAATTTATTTTTAACCTAAGCGGCGGGAATCCTTTCTATATTGAAGAAATCTTGCGCGAACTTGAGCGAGAAAATAAGATATTCTACAATGGTAAAGAGTGGGTTCTTTTATCAGAGAAGGAATTGAAGATTCCTTCAAGTATTGAGGCAACGATATTGAGAAAGATACAGTTTCTAAATGAAGATATGAAATCAATTCTGGAAATCTGCGCGGTGTATGGACAGGAATTCAATGATGAGATAATTGCGCTATGTACACAAAAAAATGTTGGCGAAACCATCGATGCAATTGACCATTTGTTAAGATTGGGATTTATTAAAGAAAGAATCAAAGATTTTTTCTTTTTTAGCGAAGATATAGTACGGCAGATTGTATATAAAAATATCTCACGCGGGAATCTGATAAAATATCACAAACAGGTCGGTGAGGCAATGGAAAAGTATTTTTACACACGCCTGCCCAGTTATTATGAACAACTTGCTCATCATTTTACAATAGCAAACGAACCGGCCAAGGCGCTGTTCTATTCAAGACAGGCGGGTTTGAAATGCAAAGAGAATTATGCCCATAAACAGGCAGTAGAATTTCTTACTACCGCCTTGCGATTTGAGGAGAATATCGATGAGATTTTTAAAATAAAATTTAACCTTTCCGAAATATATTACTTGATGGGGGACAATAAAAAGGCGATTGAGCACCTAAATGATTGTTTGAAAATAAATCCCAATGACTATAAAATCTACAGTAAAATTGGACAGATTTATGAAAATGTCGGTGAATATAAAATGGCTTTAAAATACTACACTACAGGCTTGAAACTTACTGCTCAGACAAGTGCGTGCTACCAGTTCCGTTCAGGTATCGTTTGGATTTACACAAGACTCGGGCAGTATTTTAAGGCAAAAAAGGAGTGCGAACAATTGTTGAAAAAGACAAAGGAGATACCAGGGCAGGAGTTAGCGATTATTTATATTACTTTAGGTGTTTCACTTCTGTTTCTTGGAAAACTGGATGATGCGATATCTTATTTCAAAAAGGCGCTTGAGATAAGACAGAAATTAAATGATAGGAGAGGTATGGCTGCCTGTTATCTCGACTTGGCGGTTGTGTATCAACAGCAACTCAATTTTCCCCAGAGTGAGGAATATTACAAAAATGCATTAAGATTATACGAAGAGATTGGTTTTCAAGCAGGTATAGCAGTTACACTATTGGACCTCGGTAGTCTTTATTTCCATTATAACTTGATGAAGGCAGAAGAATATTGTATGAAAGCTCTTGAGATTGCCAAGTTGATTGGTGCAAAAAGGGATATAGTATTTCTTTATGACAATCTCGGACTTATCCATCTGCGCAGATTGATGTGTGATGAGGCACTAGAGAATTTTAAATCGGCACTCGCATATGCAAATGAGACCAATTTTACTGAAGGAAATTGTTTTATCAATGTTCATCTCAGTGAATTTTATCGTGAGAACAGGAAAAGAAAGCAGGGAATTATTCATTTAAAAAAAGCATATAAATATGCAAAGGAACTAAAGTTGAAACAATATATGTATGATTGCCAATTTGAAGAAATTGAACATCTTTTACTTGCCAAGAAACTGCAAGGTGCAAAACGAATGGCACAGAAACTATTTAATGAATTGAAGAATGAACCTGATATTAACCGCCGTATTTTAGCATATATCTATATGGGGAAGGTGCTTTGTGCATTAAAGAAATTCAGAAATGCCCAGGAATATTATAATAATGCATTAAATATGGTTGTAAAATTACCCGACAATTCATTCACCGCTGAGATATACTATTTACTCGGGTTGCTCTACAAAGAACAAGACTATTATCCCGAGGCACTACAATTCTTCCTTAAAGCAAATGAGATATTTATGAAACTTGGTGATCTTTTGTATTTGGATAAGATCGAAAATGAGATTGCGTCTGTAGATATTTCTAAATAAGATTCAGGGGCAAGGATTTTATCAATTTACCCTTGTAGAAAAATTGTATAACGTCCTTTGATTGATTGACTTCACTTGCATTTATATTCAGCGCAAGAAGTTTTATTCTGGAGATGGTGAATAAATTTTCTACTGTCTCCGGGTATTTGCCGAATCGATCAATGAGTTCTTCTTTAAGTATTTTTAATTCATATTCGGATTGAACATCCATCAACCTTTTATATATTGCTGTCCTTTCATAAGCACTCGGGATATAATCGGCAGGAATATAACCAGAAATTCTCAAATTCAATACAGGTTCAAACGAAATTTCTTTGCCCTTTAATTCCTGAATTACATTATTTAAAATCTTTATATAATGATGGTAACCTATGGCATTTACGAAACCAGATTGTTCTTTGCCAAGGATATTCCCCACACCTCGAATTTCCATATCCCTTATTGCCAGTCTGAATCCAGAGCCAAGGGTAGTGTAAGAAATCAAGGCACTCAATCTCTTCTGGGTTTCCTCTGTAATCCTTGTTGCAACAATAAAATATGCATATCCCTGTATCTCTGACCTTCCAACTCTACCCCTTAATTGGTGCAAGTCGGCCAGACCAAATTTTTCTGCTTCATTTACAATTATTGTATTGACCCTGGGCATATCAATACCCGATTCAATGATTGCTGTAGAAAGAAGAAGGTCATATTTGCCTTCTATAAATTCAATTATCTTTTTTTCACTTATCTCTGATTTGATTCTTCCGTGAAGCAGACATATACGCAGTTTAGGAATAATTTTTTGTAGACGTTCTTTTACGGTTTCTATTGTTTGAATACGGTTATGAACAAAAAATATCTGACCACCGCGGGTTAACTCAAAATTGATTATTTTTTTTATCTCATCATCATCAAAATTGATTATCTTTGTTATTATTTCTTTTCTACCAGCTGGTGGGGTATGAATAACTGATATATTCTTTATTCCAACAAGGCTCATATAAAGGGTCCTCGGTATTGGTGTAGCAGAGAGATAGATAACATCTATTTCCGATTTTAATCTTTTGATCTTTTCTTTCTGCAATACACCGAATTTTTGCTCTTCATCAATAATCAATAACCCCAGATCTTTAAATACAACATCCGGAGTAAGGAGACGATGGGTGCCAATGACGATGTCAATTTTCCCTTCGCTTATGTCCTTTAAGATTTTTTTCAATTCATTCCTGCTTTTAAATCTTGATACCATTTCAATCCTTACAGGAAAATCTTTTAGTCTTCTACTAAATGTATTATAATGCTGGAATGCAAGAATCGTTGTCGGGCAGAGAACCATTGTCTGCTTAGAATCGAGTGCAGCCTTAAATGCCGCACGAACTGCAATCTCGGTTTTACCAAAACCAACATCGCCACAGATCAGTCTTTCTGTGGGTTCGGGTGATTCCATATCTCCTTTAACATCATCTATCGCCTTTTTCTGGTCTAAGGTTTCTTCAAATGGGAACCCTGCTTCAAGTTCTTGCATTTCAGCACTGTCTTTTGAGAAAGCAAAGCCCGGACTCAACCGGCGTCGCGCATAGAGATTAATCAAATCCCTTGCTAAAACTTCGGTTGCTTTTTTCACTCTTTCTTTCGTCTTTGACCACAGTTCGCTACCTATCTTTGATAATTTAGGCGGTCTGCCTTCACTCCCAATATATCGTTCAAGTTGGTTTAGTCTTTCGACCGGAAGATAAACTTTATCACCGCCAGCATAATCAATACGCAGGCATTCTACTTTTCTACCTTCAAAGTCAATATGAGCCAGTCCTTTAAATTGACCTATACCAAAATCATTATGGACAACATAATCGTCGATTTTTAGTCCTTTGAGGTCATCAATAAAAAGACCTTTAAACTTTGTTTTCTTTCTTGGTATAAATCCATAGATATCTGATTCGGTTAAATATACAATTTTTTTGTTGATATCAATAAAACCCTCTTTTAATGGTAGAACAATTGCTTGTATTGGTCCGATTATAGATTCCAAGTTAGAGATGATTGATTCTTTCAACAAAAATTTATAGGTGTGAATCTTCTGAAGTATGTCATAACGTAATTGTCGCAGGTTACCAAAATATTTTGGTGAAGGAGCCATAGCAAAAGTAAATTCAGATGACGACTGTAATATCAATTGCTTACAAGCGAATTCAAGTTTTTTTTCACTAATAATTATACATTCACTTTTCATTGAATTTAAAATTGTAGTATAAAGATTGGGGACTACAAGTTTAGCAGAAAATTTTGTGACCGACTCAACTGAACGCTGTGTCAGGGGATTGAATTTTCTGATTGAAGAAATTATGTCTCCTTCTAATTCAATGCGGAAAGGTTCGGAATTTTGGAGGAATATATCTATGATGCCGCCCCTCACTGCATATTCTCCTTCTTCTTCCACTATATCTTCACGCTGAAGTCCACTGGCAGAAAGGCGGGATATCAATTCATCACGGTCAAATGGTTTTCCAATATTAAATTCGTATAACCTTTTTACCGGGAGTTTTTTATTTAAAAATTCCTCATTTGTGATGATTATTTTTGCTTCTTCAAAGAACGGATTTTCGGCGTCGATGATAATTGTATCAGGAAAAATTTCAGCAATTTCTTGCCCGAACCTTTCTATATTATTTTTATTGGCTACATAGATTATCTGGTCAAATTTTTCGGAGAGTTCAATAATAAAGATTGATAGGGCTGAACCGGCGAAACCTGAGATAGAAAAAATTTTTTTATTATTCAATATTTCAAAGATCTGGTCAATTTCTGTAAAGAATTTTAAATCTGGCATAATGCAGTTTATTTTATACTTGTTTGATAAAAAGTCAACTTGTGAAAACATAATATTTAAAATCAGACTTGTAGCGATTCAGGATAACCAGCTCTTGATTTTTAAAGAAATTTGATTAAAATTTGTGATATGATATGGCGATTATGAAGATAAAAGAAAGTATAGCCAATGCAATTGCAAGTTTTTTACCAAAAAAACTTGCAGTCGCAAAAATTTCAGATGAGCAACACAAAATTAGTGAAAAATTCAATTCGGTCCTTCTTTTCGCTGATATTTCGGGTTTCACAGCAATGAGCGAAAAACTTGCGCATCTGGGAAAGGAAGGGTCAGAAGAAGTCAATAAAATAATAAATCGGTTCTTTGACCCACTAATTAAAATTATATACAAATGGAATGGAGATATTTATCGCTTTGGCGGCGATGCATTTCTGGCATTTTTTCCTGAAGAAAACATTGGTTCTGCAGCGAGTGAATGCGCCATATGCGCGGCACAAGAGATCCTCCTATTTGTAAAGAAGCATTCCCAGACAGAGACAAAGGTGGGGAAATTCAGGATAAAAGTTCATATCGGACTTGCAAAAGGGCAGGTGTATTTTCAGGATTTGGAAAATAATTTTTTTCTGGGTGGTAAGGTAATAAATAATCTGATGAGCATGATTGATCTTGCAGGACCTGGGGAGATAGTTGTCAGCTCCAAAATTAAAAATGAGCTTGATAATTTTGTTTTTAAACCGAAGGATGGTGCATGGAGATTTGTTAAGCCAAAGAAGAAGATAATAGAACCAAAGTATACCTCAGGGAAGATGGAGGATAAGATTAAAAAGAGAGTTGCAGAAATTGAAGGTTACCTTCCTGAATGGTTGTTGAAAAGGATTGAACTTAAGCCAAGTTTTGACCACAAAGATGGAGAGCACCGGAAGATAGCGGTTGTATTTTTGCATTTCGCAGGGATCAATTATGAAAAGGATTCCCATAGAACAGAAAAGATAATGGCAAGATTGTATAAGATTGTGAGTTCAATTGTGGAACGATATGATGGTTGGATAAATGCGATTGATATCTATAAAGATAGCGAAAGATTTCTTGTAGTATTTGGTTTCCCTTTTGCCTACGAAGATGATGAGCAAAGGGCAGTCCTTTTTGCCTACGAAGTAATAAACCATCCTGATTTAAAGGGCTTAAATTTAAGGGCGGGAATAAATTCAGGTTCGGTATTCGCGGCACCTGTTGGCAATGAATTAAGGAGGGAATACGCTACACTTGGTGATACTGTGAATCTCTCTGCACGCCTCGGGGCAAAGGCAGAAAATAGAACAATTGTAGTAAGCGAAATAATATTTAATAGAACTTTTGACCTTTTTGACTACAAATTTGTTGGTGAGAAAGAATACAAGGGCAAAAAGAGAAAAATTAAGACCTACAAACTACTTAAGAAAAAACAAGTTGAAAAAAGGTTATTAGGCAGATGGCTTTCCGAAAGTGAAAGAATTGTTGGTAGAGATAAAGAAATTGCAGAAATTAAAAAATTTATAAACATATGTTCTAATGGGAAAGGTCAAATTTTATGTATTACTGGTGAGCCGGGCATCGGAAAATCAAGATTGGTACGGGAAGTCATCAAACTATCAGAAAAAGGAGGTCTTAGAATACTTAAAGGAAGTTGTATGTCTTACGGTAGCGCATTTTCATACTATCCCTGGATTGAAATTCTCAACGAATTTTTCAATATTCTGCCTGGAGATTCAATTGAGAACAGAAAGACAAAGATCAGGCAAACGATAGAATTGGTTGATAAAAGACTCATCGATTGGTTATCAGTGATTGGCGAGGTAATGGGTGTACCATTCCCAGAGACAGCGCTCACAAGATATCTTGATGCCAAAATTAAAAAACAGCGGGTCTTTGATATTGTCTTTGATTTTATAAAATTTATTTCCCGAAAAAAACCAGCAAATGTAATTATTGAAGACCTCCACTGGGCAGATACCGCCTCTATGGAGCTCATCAATTATATCGGCAGGAATATTGAGAATATGCCAATATTTTTGACCCTCGTGTATCGGCCATTAAAGAAAAAAGAAGAATTTATGGAAAAGAACTGGACATCGGAATTGAATTTAAAAGAGCTAACAAAAGAGGAGAGTGTTGAACTTATTAAGAACTTACTCAATATCAAGGAAATCCCAGAAGATCTAAAGAAAATTATTGTAGAAAAATCGCAAGGAAACCCATTCTATATTGAAGAACTCGTGAAGTCTTTAATTGAACAAGGCTATGTAGTTGAAGAAAAGGGAGCTTGGAAATTTAAAGGCGATGTAAAGAAAATCCAGTTACCCGATACCGTGGAGGCGGTAATATTATCAAGGATTGACCGACTTGATTTACAGGACCGGGAAGTATTACAGACTGCCTCTGTTTTAGGAAGAGAATTTGATGAATCTTTACTCAAAGGGATATACTCAAATCCACAGATTCTAAAAAGGGCACTCCGAAATCTTGAGCGCCTCGACCTCATAAGACTTGAAAAAGGTCATAGAGAGGCACGTTATTTCTTTAAACATATTCTGACCCAGGAAGTTGCCTATGGAACACTCTCCTTCGCAAGAAAACAGGAATTGCATCGTCAGACTGGCATATTTATTGAAACAGAATTAAAAGACCGGAAAGAGGAGTTCTTAGGTTTGCTTTCCTACCATTTTTATGCTGGCGGTGATTATGACAAATCTCTGCTCTATTCAGTTGAAGCTGGAGAGAAGGCAAAGAAAGTCTATGCCAATGAAGAAGCAATAGAATTCTTTACCCGGGCGATTGAATCGTATGAGAAATTAGAGGGTGAGATAAAGAAAAAAAAATATCTGATTGAAACAAACCTTTGAAATGGCAAAGGTGCATTATTATTTTCAGAGTGCTGTAAAAACCTTAGCGCCCGACTTCAATCAGGTGAGAGGTCTAAAGAAAACCAACGACCTAATTAATCAATTATCTAAAACAAAATGGATAGTGATTCAAGAAAACAACTTTTGATTCAGGCTTATAAAGGAAGGGCTGCTGTTTATAACTTCATTGGAGAAAAACAGAAAGCCCGTTCAGATATTGAGCGAGGAATTAACTTGGCAAGAGGGGTTAACGATAAAAAATTTTTAGCCGATCTTTTTATACATTTGGCTGATTTCTATCTTTCAATAGCAAAATTTAAAGAAATGATAAGGTCATCAAAGAATGCATTGGGTATTTATAAAAAAATGTTGGACAAAAAGGGTATTTCAGAAGCACTACATCAAATTGCTAATGTTTATTACTCGCTTGGCAAATTTAATTTTGCTCTTAATTATTATAATAAAAGCTTGAAGATTGCAGAAAAGATTAAAAATTATTCACGGGTAGCAGCTACTTTAAATAACGTTGGCAACATATATTATTCCCAGGGTAAATATTCCAAGGCACTTTATTATTATAAGAAGTCACTTAAGCTAAAAGAAAAATTAAGAGATAAGGGCTCTATTGCAAAGACTCTTCATAATATCGGTGCAATCTACGCCCGTATTGGAGAATATAAAAAATCTCTTAGCTACTTGATAAATTCTTTTAAAATAAAAGAAGAGATTGGAGATATCTGGGGTAAAGCGACGAGCTTATTAAGTATAGGTGAAGTTTACAATATGCTTTCTGATTATAATACAAGTCTGGAGTACTTTCAAAAGGCATTGGAAACTTATGAAAAAATTGGAGATAAATGGGGTTGTGCATGTTGCCTGAAGGCAATTGCCGATATTTGCATTGAAACAAATGAGTTAAAGAAAGGGTTAGTCTGTCTTCATAAATCAGAAAAAATAGCAAACAAATTAAGAACAAAAGAACTTCTATGTGATATTTTTATCTCTTTTGTCAAATGCTATAATAAAAAGGCTGAAGTTAACAACGCCAGAACTTATATAAAATTAGCAATGGATTTAGCCGAAGAAATGAGGTCAGAAAGTAGAAAAGGGATAATCTTATTTTTAAGGGCAAAGGTAGAGAAAAACAAAGAGGATTTCAAAAAATCAATAGCAATATTTGATAAACTCAATGAAAGCTATCAGCTTGCGGTTACTTATTATTATTATTCTGAATTTTTGATTTCGCAGAAAAATGTTAGACCAGCAATCGAATTACTTGAGAAATCCGAAAAATTTTTTAAAAAAATCGGCAATAAATGTTATCTTGAGCAAATTAAAAAATTAAAGCAATCAATAGAATGAAATCAAAACAGACGGAAGTGATTTTATTATAGTAGAATGCGAAAAGTAAAAGGCGGAGCCGATTCTTGATTAAAACTATACTTGTTAGGCAACCGCAACACCAAGGGCTATGGAATTCAATTTTGTCTCAGCATCATCCGCACGGGAAAGTAGAACTACCGGTTTGCTTGCTCCCGCAACAAGTCCTGCCGCCTTTGCTTTTGCAAAATATATCAAACCCTTTGCCCAGATATTACCAGCTGAGATATTAGGCATAAGGATAAAATCAACATCGCCAGAGATTTCACTCTTTATTTTTTTATGATTTGCTGCTTCTTTTGAAACTGCGACATCAAAACCAAATGGACCTTCAATTATCGCATTGGGGAATTCACCATTTTTATTCATTTCAACAATCTTTGTTGCATCAACCGTCTCAGGCATATCAGGATGGACTGATTCACTTGCAGCAACAAGCGCAATCTTTGGGTTTTGTATTCCCAAACCATTCATCAGCCATATTGCATTATTAATAATATCTATCCTTGTTTTTAACTCCAATTTCGGATTCATTCCACCATCAGACATGAATAATAATTTATGATAACCAGGAATTTCAAGAACTGCAACATGGCTGAGAATTTTTCCGGTTCTCAATCCATATTCTTTATCCAGTATCCCTTTTAAGAATGCGCTTGTTGAAATCATTCCTTTCATTAGAAAGTCCCCTTTTTCTTTGGCGATTGAAATACCTGTCTTCAATGCCTCCTGCTCTTCATTGAGGTCAATAATTTCCACATCCTTTTGATTAAGACCCTTCTTATTACTTATTTCTACAATTACATTTCTATTGCCAATAAGATATGTGCCCTTGAGTAAACCCTGCTCTGTTGCCAGCTTAATCCCTTCGATCACGGGCTCATCTTCAGCCTTTATCACAATACAGTTCTTTTTGCCTTTTTTCTTTGCGAACTCAAGCAGTTCTTTAAAACTTCTCATCGCGGAATTACCAGTTATTACCAAAATCCTTCTCAAATGCATCAGTCAATCTTTCGCCCCAATTTTCAAGCGCCGCCAGTTTCCCAACAAAGAACCTCAGAACCGGAGGTTCAAAGACAAACTTCAGCCCTTTAATCAAATTCTTATGTTCATAAAGCCATTGTAGTCTCTCAATGATATATTCAATATGAGAAATAGAATATACCCGGCGGGGAACTGCAATCCTGGTTAACTCTAAATCCGCATATAGTTCGGTTCCGTCTTTGGCACGATCCATTGAAATGGTTCCTCTTTCCATTGCCCTAACACCAGAGGCAATATAAAGTGCAGCGGTGAGTGCCCCGGCAATATACTCTTCTTTTCTGATATGGGGGAGGAATTTTCGTGCATCAATGTGGCAGGCGAGCCCCCCGGGCGGAGTTACCACCGGAATTCCTAAACTATCAAGTTTTTCAACAAAGTACTTTATCTGCTCAATTGCACAGCCAGCAACCGATGGGTCAACCATCTCCCTTAGACCCACGGTCATTGCGCCAATCTCCCTCATAGACATACCACCGTAGGTATAGAAGCCTTCGTAGACTGGAAGCCAGGGTTCTAATTGGGCAAAGAGTTCCTTACTGTTTGTTGCAATAAAACCACCCCGCACGCAAGTATTTTTTCTTCCGCTCAGATAGAATATATCCGGAATACTACACATTTCTTTAATAATCTCCGCGATTGTTCTATTTTCGTACCCCTTTTCTCGTTTCCAGATAAAATAGGCATTCTCAGAAATCAGACTTCCATCCAGAATGAGGAGTAGACCATTTTTATCACATACCTCTCTAACCTCTTTCAAATTTGCCATTGAAAAAGGCTGGCCACCAAGAAGATTTGTTGTTGCTTCCATTCTCACATAACCAATCTTGTCTTTACCGTATTTTTTTATTGCTTTATCCAATTTATCAATATCCATATTCCCTTTAAAAAGGCAGGTGCTCTTCGTATTCAATGCCTCATCAGTATAGAGTTCCAAACACTCAGATGTTCCGGTAAGCTCAATGTGTGCACGGGTTGTAGTAAAGTGATAGTTTGTGATAACAACACCATCAGGTTTGCAAAAGACCTTTGATAGAAGATGCTCGGCAGCCCTACCCTGGTGCACATTCATTACATAATTATAACCTAAGATCTCCTTTACTGCATCAGCAAATTCATAAAAGGTCATACTACCCGCATATGCATCATCAGTTGTAATCCAGCCTGCCCATTGTTGATCACTCATTGCATTTACACCACTATCTGTGAGCATATCCAGGAATATATCCTTTGTCTTCAACTGGAATGTATTATATCCTGCCTCTTCAATTGCCTTCAATCTCTTTCGGGCGGGAACGAGATTTATTTTTTGCACAACCCTTGTTTTGTAAAGCTCAACCGGGATTTCAGCCCCATTTTTTAATCTAAAAAGCATCTTGCCTCCTTCACAAAATGGTTCATAGTTAGTGAGTTATGATGCTCGTTTCCTCGGTAAAATAATAAAAAACAGCATCTTAACTTCAGCCCACTAACCATTTCTTATAGTATTTTTTTCAGCATCCTGATTAATCGGCGGTTTTGCCTTTCGGTGCCGATCGTTATCCTTAAGGCATTCGGAAAACCATATTCTTTTATGGTTCTTGTTATTATTCCTTGCCTCTGTAATGCCTCAAAGATAATTTGACTGTCTTTATTAAAATCAACAAAGATAAAATTGCTGTAAGTGGGCAGGTAAAAAAGCCCTAATTTTTTGTAGGCATCATAAAGAAATTCTTTGCCTTCATTGTTTACTCTTATTGTCTTTTTGACAAACTCTTCATCATCAAGCGCCGCAATCCCTGCTACCTGCGAAATACGGTTAACATTGAAGGAAATTCTCAATTTCATCAGATTTGTAATTATTTCTTTGCGTGCAATGCCATAACCAAGTCGTGCTCCTGCAAGTCCGTAGATCTTTGAAAATGTGCGTAGAATCAGGATATTTTTCTTTTCTCTAAAGATTTTAAATGAATCCGGGTAATCAGGGTCATCAATATATTCACGATACGCTTCATCTATCACAACCAGAATATTCTCGGGAAGCTTATCAAAAAATTCTTCCAATTCATTTTTCTTAACAATCGTCCCTGTAGGATTGATGGGATTATCAAGGAAGAGTAGTTTTGTTTGGTTATCGATCGCACTGAGCATTGCCTTTAAGTCGTGGTTATAGTTTTTTAATGGCACTTCTATTAATTTTGCACCAGCAATGCTTACCGCTATTTTATACCAGATGAAAGAACCCTTACTCACGACTGCACTGTCATCGGGATTAAGATAGGCAAGTGTAATCAAAGGAAGGATTTCTACAGAGCCATTGCCCACAATTATCTCATCCGGGCTAACATTTAATCTTTTTGCAAGAATATCTTTAAGATAAAAACAGTTGTCATCAGGATATAAAAATGATTCTTTTAATGCCCTGCGCATCGCCTTTATCGCCAGAGGAGAAGTTCCTAAGGGATTTTCATTGGAGGCGAGTTTTATGATTTCGCCCTTCAGGTTCAGTTCGCGCGCCACCTCTTCTATGGGCTTGCCGGGTTTATAAGGTTTAATTTTCTCAATGAAATCTCTTGCCTTTATCACCACACCTCCTATTTCAGATTGAGGACATCACGAAAGCCGGGAATATCCAAAAATCCATGGCCACTCACATTAAAGGCAATTACCTTTTTCTCTCCTGATTCCCTGCATTTTATTGCTTCATCAATTGCCGCACAGATTGAATAGGATGATTCAGGTGCGGGTAGCCAGCCTTCGGTCTCCATAAATATCTTTGCCTTTTCAAATACATATCTTTCATCCGAAGGATAAGCGACTGTATCAATATAACCTTTGTGTCTTAAAAGGCTTATAATTGGTGAACAACCGTGATATCTCAAGCCATCACCTTTTATCGGTACCATTTCAATTTTGTGCCCGAGTGTGCACATCTTCAATAATGGTGTCATTTCACCATAATCTGCAAAATCATATCGGTATTCACCCTGGAGGTTGGGTGCTGCCTGGCTCTGGGCAGCGATGAATTTTATTTTCTTGCCTTTTGTCAGGACATCACCAATGAATGGGATTGCGAAACCACCGAAATTAGAACCACCACCGAGGCAGGAAATCACCATATCAGGGTAATCACCAAATATTTCAAATTGTTTCTTGGTTTCAAGCCCAATGATGGTCTGATGCATAAGCACATGATTCAACACAGAACCAAGGCAATAAATTGCTTTTGGGTCTTTGTTTGCGTCCTCAAGACCTTCTGAGATTGCGATACCTAAGGAGCCAACATGCTCAGGGTTTTTTTCATAAAGTGACCTTCCTACATTGGTCATTGGACTGGGTGAGGCATGGACCTCTGCACCAAGCATCTTCATAAAACTTAGTCTATCCTTTTTCCAGTTATATACACTCCTGACCCAGTATACTGTGCATTTTAAACCTGTCACAGCTGCGGCATAAGCGAGGGCAGTTCCCCATTGTCCTGCACCAGTTTCGGTAGTGACTCTTTCATAACCCTGCTGTTTTGCATACCAGCATTGCGCGAGGGCGGTATTGACCTTGTGGCTCCCTGTTGGGCTGAAAAATTCTCCCTTATAATATAGTTTTGCCGGGGTCTGGAGTCTTTTTTCTAAGTTTGTGGCACGGAATAGCGGTCTTGGTCTACCTGCCTTGGCATAAAGGTCAAGTATCCCGCCGGGAATATCAATCCATCTTTTGGGGGAAAACTCCTGATTCAAACATTCACCAATAAGAAGGTTTGGTAGGTTTTTGATTCTTGACTCTCCATCTGGAGGGTCCTGGGGTGGGGGCAAAGGTTCGGGTAAATCAGGGATGATGTTATACCATTGGGTTGGGATTTCATCAAATCTTAAATTCACCATATTGGCCATAAATACCTCCTGTGGTTAGTTTTGGCATCAGAGTGATAACGGTATCTAATAAATCTAAACACTGGTAATTATAGTCAAAATGGTTGTTATGTCAATAAAATATTAATTATATTGTAATTTTGTTAAGAGCAAAATTTTTCTTGATTTTAGGAAAAAAATATGAATAATTAATATAAAGGAGTGCGTATGCCAAAAAAAGATATATACCCGAAGGTCTTTTGCTTAATAAGTTTTCTATTGATATCAGGTCATCCTGCTAATCTTGGTGAATTCATTGCAATAAATAAAGGCGATGTGGCCTCAATCCAGCTGAATCAATACGCATATGCTGCTTGGCAGGTTTCACTGGTCCAGTTTGATGTTTATCTTTATAGTTTTTTTGACCGTACTGATTCAGTAATTGTTGTTGAGATATATGGGATGAAAGAAAGGTCTGATGATGCGCAAAAAGCGATAGAACATTTTAGAATGCTCTTGAGGAACGATTTCATTCCTTTTTTTAAAAATAATTATGGAATTGAGATCGATGAGATTAAAGAAGTCAAATTTGTTTACAGAGTACGAAGCGAGGAAGGCAGGAGAGAGATATATATCTGGGAAAAAGGTAAGTACCGTTATCCAATAAAATAAAAAATCAACATTTTCTACCTGCCTGAAAATGTTGAAAAGTTAAAAAACAATCACCAATTTCAAATTTTGAATTTCCAACCCAAGTACAGTTCCCTTGCCTTAGGGTCATTTATAAGAGTCTGGGCGTCTCCGGATAAGAGTATTTCTGATTCATAGATCAAATAAGCGCGGTCTGTAATCTCCAGTGTTTCTCTAACATTATGGTCTGAAATCAAAATTCCAATCCCTCTGTTCTTTAACCCTAATATTATTTCCTGAAGTTCAGCCCTTGCTATCGGGTCAATGCCAGTAAACGGCTCATCAAGCAACAAATATTTGGGCTTGCTTATGAGGGCGCGAGCAATCTCTACTCTTCTTCTTTCGCCACCAGATAAAGTATATGCCTTCTGGTCTTTCAGATCCAGTAGGTTAAATTCTTCAAGCCTTTTCATAGCGTGTTCTATTGCCTCAGAAGTTTTGAACCCGCGTATTTCATATATTGCTACAAGATTATCAAGAACGTTCATTTTTCTGAAGACACTTGATTCCTGGCACAAAAAAGATATTCCCATCCTTGCTCTTTTAAACATAGGCAGGTTCGTAATTACGACATCATCAAGTAGAATATTACCATCATCAGGCATTATCAATCCAACAATCATATTGAATGTGGTGGTTTTACCCGCACCATTCGGTCCAAGTAATCCTACAATCTCTCCCGGATTTATTTTTATATCTATCTTATTTACTACGGTCCGTTTTCCAAAAATTTTTGTTAATCCCTTAGTCTCCAGCATTTTCTTTCTCCCCCTTTAAATAAAGTTTTCCCTTAGGATTTCCTTCAACCTTTATTCTGAATGCTCTGCCATCGCGAAATAGTATATCTATACTTTCTCCCTCAATGATATTATGTGAACCTTCTTCGGTCCAGTAACTTCCAGTGCCTGAAAATACTTTGAAATAATCAATTGTTTGATTTTGCAATGCAAACTCCCCACTTGTTCCTTCCAATTTATTATTTTTTTCAGTTACCAATGGCTTCACCATCATTCCTGTCTTCTCTTTTACATTGTAAGATATTGTATCACAAAAAATTGTGATACTATCAATTATTGCAATTACTGAATCATAACCATAACACATATTTTCTTTGCTTTTTAATAAAAATTGTTTTGCGGTTATCCTTATTGGCGAGTTACCTTCTCTGTCAACTTCAAGCTTTGGTCCTTCAATAAGACTGCCAATTTCTTCATTTAAATCATACCAGCCCTCTTCTCCGTAAGCAATCACCTTATTCTCTTTATCTTCAAGTATAATATTTCTGAACATTTTGATAACTCTTCTTTCACCATAGTACTCAAGAGAATCCGCAGAAATTATTTGATTTTCCGAAACTAACCGCACATTTTCCTTAAGTACACTGAACTTCTCATCAAAAAAATATATTGCTCTGTTAGCCCTGATTTCACCTTCTCCATCTTTAATTAAAATACTGTCTTTCAACAGAACAAATTTTTTTGTTTCATTCAGTTGTGCTTCAGAACATAAAATCTTTGTTTTTTCTTGCTCGATTTCGACATTTCCTAATAGATAGACCACCCTTTCTCCGTCTTCATTTGTAATTTCAATCCGGTCCGCTTTAAATGGTGTAGCAGAAATGATTATAATCAATAATATCATTTTATCTTTGGAAATTTAATTGGTGAAACTCCCTTTGCGTCGCCGATTATCTCAATTTTTTGCAAATCAGGGGCAGTTTTTAACCCATTGCCTTCAATCATTGTGCTATCTTTTTTGATAATAATAACGCGGGCATCAGTAATAATTTGCTGGAGTTCATTATCCCAGAATAAGGAATCAGTATAAAGTTTGGTTGAATCTTCGGTTATAAGGGCGACACTATCGCGCACAATAATATTGTGATTTTTGGTATTCAATTGTCCTTTATTCCCTTTGAGCCAGGCGTACTCATTCTCCTGTTCATTATAAAATTTTATTTTTACACTCTCAACATTTATTACTTCCTCATATACAAAAGCTGATAATGCATTAAGATTCCACTTTTTCTTTCCTTTAGATGTTTCAATAAGTGTAAAATTCTCAAGGGTTATGCGCGGGAGATGTTTCTCTAAATTCTGTTTGCTTGTTTCTTCTTCGCAAGCAACGAAAATAAATATCAGGAAGGCAAAAAATTCCTTTCTCATAGTTCATTGTCTCCTTGATTTATAAAACCACCAATAATCAAACGGCCTCTGTTTCAGTAATTTATCAAGGTTGCAGTTTATATTCATAATTGAATTCCTGCCATCATAATATACTACAAAAGGGACCACTGGAACACTGCATATCCTTCCCAGTCTTTCAATTTTTTTTAATTTAGAATAAGGTTTATTACCATCCACTAAGGCGGAAAATATTCCACCTTCCTTTACAAATTTAACAATTTTGAAGATTTCATCGGGATAGAATATCCTGATATTATACCTTGCACGCCAAGCATATAATAATCTATCCATTGCTTTCCCAATTATAAAGATATTGGTATCTGTATAACGATTTACAAGGATGCCAATTTCTTTATTCAAAGATTTTCTTAAAATTGCAGGCATCGATTCCCAGACGCCGAAATGTAGTGAATAGAGGATTGCACCATTTTTTAATCTGTCAGTTTCTCCTTCAATTTTAAATTTTTTATCAGGCAGAATCATCAAACTGATATTTCGTGCAATGGTTTTGAGATTCAGTTGAATATCCTTCTTCAATCTTTTCTTTAATAGCATTCTGCGTGCCGAATTCAACCAATACAGTGTAAGCAAGAATAGAAAGATTACGGTGTTCAAAAGCCTTCGCACTTATTATTATTTGCTCTTGAGGGCTGCCTCAATAAAATGATAAAATACAGGATTGGGTGAAAGGGGTCTTGATGTGAACTCTGGATGGAACTGGGTGCCGATGAAGAAGGGATGGTTATTTAATTCAATGATCTCAATAAGTCTTCCGTCAGGGGATTTGCCGGAGAAGATCAATCCTTTCTCATTCAGTGTTTTGAAGAATTTTGGGTTTACTTCAAACCTGTGTCTATGTCTCTCTTGAATCAGGTCTTTTTTATAGATCTTCTGTGCGAGAGTTTTTGGTTCAATCTGGCAGGGCCAGTTTCCTAAACGCATAGTCCCACCCATATTTTTTACTTTTTTCTGTTCGGGCATAAGATCAATTACCGGATAGTTGGTTTTGTCATCAAATTCTGTAGAATTTGCACCTTTTAAATTGCATACATTTCGGGCAAATTCAATTATCATACATTGCATTCCAAGACATATCCCGAGGCAGGGCTTTTTGTTTTCCCTTGCATATTTTACCACCCTGACTTTACCTTCTACTCCGCGCATTCCAAAGCCACCCGGGATGAGCACACCGTCCACATATGCAAGGGTATTATTAAAAACTATATCATCAATCCTATCGGTATCCACCCATTTCAGTTTTAGTCGTGCATCATTGGCTACTGCAGCATGATAAAGTGCTTCAATAATACTTTTATAAGCATCCCTCAATTCTACATATTTCCCACAGATTGCGATTTCTACTGTCTTTATTGGATTTTTAGCCCTTTCAACAAATATCTGCCATTCGGTTAGGTCATAATCTTTGCGGTCTATACCAAAATAATCAAGAATCAGACGGTCAAGTTTTTGTTGATGAAAATTTAAAGGGATTTCGTATATACATTCAACGTCTACTGCGTCAATGACTGCATCGGGTGGTACATTGCAAAAAAGTGAGATCTTTTTTCTCTCTTCTTCGCCTAACCAGGAATCACTTCTACACAAGAGAATATCGGGTTGAATTCCCATTGAAAGCAAGGTCCTTACTGAGTGCTGGGTTGGTTTGGTCTTAAATTCCCTTGTCGTTTTTATAAACGGGACTAAGGTAAGGTGAATGTATAATACGTTATTTCTGCCGAGGTCAATCCTCATCTGTCTTGCTGCTTCAAGGAATGGTTGGCTTTCAATATCACCAACCGTTCCCCCAATTTCAGTAATTACAATGTCCAACTTATTTGAGGATGCAAGTTTCTTAATTCTTGATTTTATCTCATCGGTAATATGGGGAACGACTTGGACTGTTTTACCAAGGTACTCGCCTCTCCGCTCCTTGGTGATTACCGTATAGTATATTTGACCGGTTGTTATATTATTGTCCCTCGTTAATTGTTCATCTAAAAATCTTTCATAGTGTCCTAAATCAAGGTCACACTCTGCACCATCAGCAGTAACGAATACTTCACCATGTTGATAAGGATTCATTGTACCTGGGTCAACATTTATATAGGGGTCTATTTTCTGGAGTGTTACTTTAAGTCCGTATGATTTCAATAATAACCCAATGGATGCGGTTGCGACGCCCTTACCAAGCGACGAAACCACACCACCAGTCACAAATATATATTTTGTATCCATGCCTTCAAGTATAGTTAAAAAATATCTAAAGTCAAGACTTTTTCGTTTCTGGCCCTTTGAGATTGAATTCTTTTATTTTCAATCTCAGGGTATTTCTATGGATTCCGAGTTTTCTGGCTGCCTCAGATAGATTCCAACCGGTTTTTTCAAGTATTTTTGAGATGTGATTTTTTTCCACCTCAGCGAGTAAATCAGAATCGGTTGTTTTTGTTATTTCTTGTGATTGCAATGGAACATCTTCAGGACCTATTAATTCACCCCGGCATAGCACGAGCGCCCTTTCAATCACATTCTCAAGTTCCCGAACATTTCCTGGCCAATCATATCTCAATAGATTATTCAATGCTTCTTTTGTTATCCCCTTTACGGGTTTGCGGCCCATCTTCGCAAATTTTTTCAAAAAATGGTCAATGAGTGGTTTTATATCTTCTTTTCTTTCACGCAACGGTGGGATGTTTATGGTAACAACATTTATTCGGTAATAAAGGTCTTCACGGAATTTACCCTCAGAAATCTTTTGTTTTAAATCCTGATTTGTCGCGCAGATAAGTCTTACATCTACTTTTAGTGGAACATTGCTACCTAATCTTTCAAATGTAAATTCCTGCAGTACCCGAAGGAGTTTTACCTGGACTGTCAACGGTAAATCGCCGATTTCATCAAGAAATAGCGTCCCTTTGTCAGCAAGTTCAAATTTTCCAAATTTTCTTTTTTCCGCACCCGAGAATGCCCCTCGTTCATAACCAAATAGTTCACTTTCAATCAATGTTTCAGGCAATGCGGCGCAGGATATAGGGATAAAATTGCGATTTTTCCTCGGGCTTGCTTCATGGATGAGGCGGGCAATCAATTCTTTTCCGGTCCCTGATTCGCCTAAAATTAAAACTGATGCATCGGAATGGGCAATTCTCGGAATTAATGAGAGTATCTCTTTCATTTTTGGACTTTCGCCAACAAAGTCTTCAAAATTAAATCTTCCTTCAATCTGTTCTTTCAACACTGCAATTTCTTGATGGGTAATCTGTTCTTCATAGACTCTTTTTATCAACATTTCGAGTTTATTAAGGTCTATTGGTTTGTTTAAATAATCATAGGCACCCAATTTTATTGCCTGGACTGCAGATTCAATCGTTCCAAATCCAGTAAGGATAATAAAATATGTCTGGGGGTCAATTGATTTCATCTGTTTCATTGTTTCAATCCCATCAATATCCGGCATTTTTAAATCAAGGATTGCAAGGTCAAAACTTATGGTACGGTTTTTCTCTATAGCTTCTTTTCCATGACTGGCGGTTGTTACGGAATGTCCAAGATTTTTCAAAAATCCAGCAAGGAGTTCTCGTTGGGAATCTTCATCATCGCAGACGAGGATATGCATATTATATTATATAGAAATATTTTAAAAAATCAATTCAAAAATTATTTTCCGTATCTTCAAAATCTACTTCAGTTTCATATTTTTTTGGTTCAGCACGGTAATTGTTGAAATTATAGCTGAGACCAAATGTGATTGTTGGTGATTTCCTTTCATGCTCTTGATGGATACTAAAATTTGGGCCTTCTGAGGTATTTTCAAATTTACCCGTGCTAAATATATCACGTACCTGGAGTGTGAAATTTAAAGAACGGGGTATGATTTCCTGTCTTATTCCGCCATTCACAATAAAAAATGCATTTCTTTCACCCTGTGCCATAATCTCGGGACTACGATATATACCGGTTACTTGCAATCTTGTTCCTTTCGCTATAGCAATTGAATTTATATTACGGATACTCCAGTTTCTGTTTTCCCGAGAAAATAAACTATTATCTATTGTTCCTTCAATTCGATGCCCATAGATATCTGCTGAGATATTGATATTTAACCATTTGAAGATTCTCATATCTAATGTTGGTTCAAAACCATAGGCATAATCCTTCCCTATATTTTCAACGGTTGATAATATTGTATCACCACTATAGATTTGGGTGATATATTCAAACTTATTGTCGGTTAACCTGTAGTATCCATCAACTGAAAACAAAATTCCCGCCCATTGTCTTTGATAACCAAGTTCAAAAGCATTGACAAATTCAGGGAGTAGGGCAGGATTTCCTTTATGGATTGAATATGGGTCGCGTCTAATTTCAAACGGTTCAAGGTCAAAGTTTCTCGGTCGGTTCACACGGCGGGTATAACTACACATAATTTGATCAAATGGTGGGAATTTATAAGAAAAGTGCAAGGTGGGGAATATATCTAATCTTTTAATTTTTACATTCTGGGTTGTGCCGGTCAATTCAAGAAATCTGTATGTATATTCTCCCCTTATTCCAATTTGATAGCCGAAATTTTTGATTTCGCCACTATAGGTAGAATAAAATGCATAAACATTATGAATAAAATCGGCAAGATGACTGAATTCTGGTTTGTAGACATATTCTTGGATTAATGTATCATAAACATATACATCCTGACCACCAGTTGATAGATCAATCGTTGACTGTATTCCAGTTTCCAGTTTTCCATTTGTTTCGCCAAATAGATTTGCAGGCTGTGTATAATCAAGGTTGAAAAGGAACCTTTTCATTGGACCTTTTTCTATAGACCGCCATCCGTTTTTGATTATTGAATCCTGGGTGCTGAGCTCATTTGTTGATTTGTCTTCACCATTGTTGATATGGACGGAGAAGCGGGTAGATAGTTTCTGGTCTTTTTTAAAATTTACCAGATAGTCTGAATTTATTCCATACATTAGCCCCCCGCGGTCAGTCTGGTTATTTCGTAAAAAGATTGTTGTATCTCCTGGTATTGACCATTTAATAAGTTCTTGAGCAGAGGAACGCTCCATACCTCTTTTCCTTAATTCAATGTTTATGCTTGCTTTGGCTTTTGAAGTTATT
>JBDRWA010000006.1:0-32378 GCA_039802145.1 Caldifarciminota bacterium
CTGGAACATATGTATATGTCTCTGGAACTACCTCGGGTGGAACCTCGGTTGGCGTTTCAGGCGCGGGCACCATTCCCAATGATTCTTCAGGAGAAGGTGGAATGACGAAGACCTGGTCAGGATATATCCAGTGCGGATCTTCAATCTTGGTAAGGTTTGCTCGCCATATATAGGGCCATAAAAACGGATTTTGATAGTAAAACCCAGCAATATCCCAGAGTGTATCACCAGGTTTTACGGTATGAGTTGTCTCCTGGGCAAATATGGAGACAAAGACCAGAAGCAAAGCCAATCGCTTCATACTAACCTCCTTTTCTGTATTTTTTACAACTACTTAGATTAAAATGATTCTGCCATCTTCCCAACAAATTTCTTATGCTCACAATTTTATCTTTATTTTTAAAAACCCTGGCAACCCTTGGACCAATGCCCGAGGTTATTTCGTAAACTATTGTATTACACTTTTGCGCCACCTCTTCAGCCCTTATTTCTTCTTTTCCATCCCTGCCAATGAGAGTGACAACATCCCCTAATTTTGCCTGTGGGATATCGGTTACATCAATCATCATCAAATCCATACAGATCGTCCCAACAATCTTTGCCCTTTTTCCATGACAGAGCACATCTGCATTATTTGAAAGCATCCTTGGATAACCATCTCCATATCCCACACTTAATGTAGCAATTTTACTCTTTCTTTTTGTTCTATAGGTGTGACCATAACTTATTGGCGTGTTTCGTGGCACTTCCCTCAGATTTACAATCCTTGATTTAAGGCTCATCACTGGTTTAAAATTGTTGTCATATTTAACCATTGGTGAAGAGGTCAAACCATAAAGTGAAATTCCTGGTCTAACGAGATTGAAATGTGAGTCAGGAAAACGAAAGATGCCCGAAGAATTTGCAAGATGTACAAATTTAGGTTTCATATTTATAGTAGAGAGCTGGTCAATTAAACGCGATAATCTTTTAATCTGTTCCTTAGAAAAAACACCATCAGAATCTGCCAGTGGAAAATGAGAAAATATACCTTCGATCTTAATATATGGCGAAAGGCGAATTTTTTCCACAGCATTGACCGTCTTCTCATAAGAAAATCCAGTGCGGGTCATTCCTGTATCAACTTCGATATGCACCGGGATTGACTTCCTGTAGTGCATCAATCGTTTATTCAGTTTTTCAAAAAATGAGAGTTCTGATATCGTCGGAACCAAATTATATTCTATGCATACATCAATCTGTTCATTTAAGATTGGGCTAAGTATGACTATCTCGGTTTTAATTCCGGCAAGCCTTAACTCAATTCCCTCTTCTACACTTGCTACTCCAAACATATCTACACCGAGTTTTTGTAAGGTATTTGCCACTTCAATTGCTCCGTGGCCATAGGCATCAGCCTTTATTGCTGCCATTATTTTTTTTCTATCCACAACTTTCTTTATTAGCCAATAGTTATTAACCAAGTTATCTAAGTAAATCTCTGCCCATGCTCTGCCACTGATTGGTTCCATTAAAATAAATATATACATAAATTTTAAAAAATCAAGAGTGGAGTTTACCTATTGACTTTAAATATTTTTTAAATAGAATAGTCTTGAAGGAGGCAAAAAATGAGAAAGGGTCTTATCCTTTTTTTACCGGTGGTGGCTTTGCTTTTCTTGGGATGCCCACCCACCTGGAAGAATGCGTGCAAGATATATATATCTCAAGGGGAATATGCTCGGGCAAAGGAACAGGCATTAGAAGGTATTAAAATATCGCCCGACGATTATGAGGCTTATTGCCTGTTAGGTAAGGCAGAGCTTGGGTTGGGCAACTATCCTGAAGCAAGTAAGGCGTTTCAAAATGGGTTCAAAAAAGATTCCCTCGCAACAATCAATTGGCTGAAGAATGATGAAAACGGCAAAAATCTATCTGCATTTTGGCAGATTTTTTACGGTGCTGGTTATAAAGCATATTTGGATAGGAAATATGAGGAGGCACTATTAAATATAAAATTTGCCAAAATGCTTGACCCGGAGAACTCAAGCCAGTACATCCTTGAGGGTAACATTTATGCTGAAATAGGAGAAAAAGAAAAGGCAATGGCAGTTTACCGCAAAGTTCTTGAGTTTGATAGAGAAAATGCTGAAGCAAGTTATTTTATTGCCAGGGCTTATTTTGATAAGCAGGTTTATGATTCCTGTCTTACATACCTGGCTAAATCTATACAAACATTTGAAAGTGAGTATAATAAATTCAAAAATTTACTATTTAAAATAGAATTTAATCAAGGACTTGCTAATGAACTTACAAGATTATGGAAGGAAGGCAAAAAAGATGCATTAGACCAGTTCTTAAAAGTAAAGCTTGGGCATGATGAAGGATTATCAGCCCAAGAGAAGAATGTAGAGAAATTTGTAAAAATAAATGAAGGATTGGGCAGAAGTTATTATCTTGCAGGAATCGTACATTTGAACAATAAGAATGATACACTCGCACTAAAGAATCTTATGAAATCGGCAGAATGTATACCTGATGATGTTGATGTTCTCTTCTTCCTTGGCGAACTTCTGATAAGAATGGGTAAATGGGTTGAAGCAAGACGATATTTTGAAAGACTCGTAGAAATAAAACCAGACGATTTCCCTGCCTGGTTCTATATTGGTGTCGTTTATTCTCAAGAGAAAAACTATAAAAAGGCGATAGAAATTTATGAAACAAAGGCACTCCCATTAGAACCTGAGAATGTTGATGTATTAACAAATCTTGCATATGCCTACCGTGAGATAGGTAATACAAAAAAGGCATGGGAATATTTACAAAAAGCAGATAAGATATTAAAGGAGAAAAAATGAGCACCAGGACTACAGAGATTATTCTAAACATATTAATATTCATAGGTCTGATCGCTCTTCTATTCGTCGTAGGTTATCCTCAATATAAAGAAGCACAACCAGTAAGAGTAAGAATAGGCGTGGATAAATCTTTTGGCGGTTTGCCATTCTATGTTGCGGATATTGATACTACAAGAAAGTATTTCAAAATTGAAAAGGTTGCTCCTGAATTTAAAAATATTAACGGTGACGCTCTTGAAGGATTGAAACGCGGAGATTACGATGTCTGTGCCGTACCCTGGTATAGACTATTGATTTCACCAAGTATAAATGGTGATACTGTGAAAGCAGTCGGCTCCGTAACATTCAAAGGTATCGCTGATGCAATAATTATCCCCAAGGGAACAAAGATTAAAATGCTTAAAGATTTGAATGGAAAAAAGATTGGATATCTAAAGGATGAAGAATATCTCTTTAATCTGGTTGCACCAAACTTTGCTCTTGAAAAGCTAACCAAATATACAAAAATTCCATTGAGTCTTGAAGAATTGACCACTTCTTTATCCAGTAAAAAGGTTGATGCAGTATTTGTTCTTGAACCTTATAGAAGTTATCTATTATTCGCCGGTGACACTGTTTTAGATGAAGGATTAATTAATCGCTATATTATACCCTCAATGCCCTACCTTGCAATTGCGATGCGTAAGAGCTTCGTACAGGAAAACCGTCTTTCTTCTTTTAGAATGAAAAATGTGATAGATGGGGTACTGGGTTTTTTACGCCTCCATCCTGAATTTGGAAAGCAGGTGTTAGTCAAAAACAATGACTGGCCATCCGACCCTGTCTTCCTCTCCACCATTAGAATGCCTGATTTCCAGCGACTCATAGAAATTGATACAAAATCTATAGAAATGTTTCAGACATATCTTGTAAGGAATGGAATAGGAACCTGTGGAATTAAACCGCAGGAATTTTTGTTTGAAAAGATTGATTTCAGAAGATAGTTCCGGTCGTGCTAAATGGGGAGCTAGCGGTGCCCTGACTCCGCCACCTAAAATGGCGGATGACCCGAAATCCGCTAATGCGGGGTTGAATACCCTTCTGAGCCAGTTGTTTCAGGGGCAACAGCAGAAATGAATGGACGTTGAGGTTCGGGTCTTATGAAAGCACCGTCTACAAACCCCGCCAGGTCCGGAAGGAAGCAACGGTAAGTAGAAATGGGCTGGTCATAAGGGAGCCTGGGCTGAGTCCTTCATCATGCTGTTCCTGGAATGTCTGGCGAAGCGGGGTTGCGCGACCGGGTGTTAAAACACAAAGAACAGGAATTAAAAAAGATGGCTTACAGGGTTTTTTCTTTAAAGTACCGCCCTCAAAATTTTGATGAATTGGTCGGGCAGAATCATATTGTCCTCTCATTAAAAGGGGCAATCAACACCGGTGCAATTGGACATGCCTTTTTATTCGCTGGACCGAGAGGTGTAGGTAAGACAACAACTGCCAGAATATTTGCCAAGAGTTTAAATTGTATAAATGGACCAACTATCAATCCCTGTCAGGAATGCCCATCGTGCAAAGAGATAACAGCGAGCCGGAGTGTTGATGTCGCTGAAATAGATGGCGCATCTAACCGCGGTATTGATGAGATAAGAAACCTCCGAGAGAGTGTAAAATATGCACCACTACACGGAAAATATAAAATATATATTATTGATGAAGTTCATATGCTGACTCCTGAGGCATTCAATGCTTTGTTAAAGACACTTGAGGAACCACCACCCAGCGTTATCTTTATCCTCGCAACTACAAATCCTACAAAGGTGCCGGCAACGATCGTTTCAAGATGTCAGCGTTTTACATTCAAAAGGCTTTCAATAAATGAAATCACACAGCGATTGAAAAATATTTCGCAGAAAGAAGGACTTAAGGTAACAGATAAGGCATTGTATTATCTTGCCTTACGCGCTGATGGAAGTATAAGAGATGGCGAAAGTATACTTGAGCAATTGGCTTCGTTTGTTGAAGGAGAAATAACGGAAGAACATGTTTTTAAACTCATCGGATTTTTAAGCATTGACTTTTACATTGATTTGATAAATAAACTCCCAAAAGATGACCTTGCAGGAATGATATTGTTATTAAATAAAGGGATTGAAGAAGGGGCAGATGTACTTGAGATATATAAGGGCCTAGTAAATTATTTGAGAAAAATCCTGCTTGCCAAAATTGGTATTGATTATGAACTTATTGAATCTACAAAAGAGGAATTGAACCTTTTGAAAAATATAAATCTTAATGAGCAAAGGCTTGTAAATCTCATTGAAGACTGTCTCCGGTTTGAGGATATAATAAAAAGGTCAATAAATCCGAGAATCGCCCTTGAGTTGCTTTTTGCGCAAATGGCTTCAGGCTCAAAGATAAACAATAAATCAAAAGAGGTTGAAAAACACGATATTTTTGAATCACAAAGAGTCTTAAATGATAAGGAAAGGTTCATTGCCTATCTTAATAAGAAGAGTCCCAAAATTGCAGGTATAGTTCGGCACGCTGAAATAAAGATAAATGGCAACAATGTTGAAATAATTGTAAGTAATGATTTTCAATACCAAGAATTGACGAATTCTAAGAATTTACTGATTGAAAGTTTGTGTCCTATTATTGGTGGAGAGGTCATTTTGAAAATCCACAATATTCAATCTCTTAAAAAATCTAACAGTCTTACCGACACAATAATTACAATGTTTGATGGTGAAGAAATCAGATAAGCTATGAATTGATCACCAAAATTTAAAATGAAGGATATTTTTAAACATGCATTAAAATTACAAGAAAAATTACGTGAAGAACTCCAGAAGATAAAGGTTGAAGGTAGTGCCGGGGGAGGGATGGTCAGGATAGAAATGGATGGAGAACAGAATGTGATATCAGTTAAAATTGAGCCACAAATTATTGAAGAAAAGGACATCAATATGCTTCAGGACTTGATTCTTGCTGCATTCAACGATGCCCAGAATAAGGTTAAAGAAAAGATACAGGAAAGTCTAACATCTTTATCTGGATTACCTTTCTTTAAGTAGTTATTGACACCAAAGAAATATTAATTATAATATAAATGGTTTCGCTACCAAGGACCGGAAGGTATTAAGATTATTTTATAAGGAAGGAGGTATTATGAAAGCCATCAGAATCTATGCTTTGTCCTTTCTAATATTATTCGTTTTGATACTACCTGCTACATTGTATGGCATTGCCTCAACAAAAAATGCAGACATAAGGTTAAATCAATCACAGTCCGAAGTTGTTCCAGCTGAACCCATATTATTTAACACCCGTCAGGAATTTGTTGACAGTTTTGAAAGGGCAAACCTTGCACCGTGGACAACGTATGGTTATCCAGGAAGTGTCGTAATGGTAACATTCGGGATGCGTGATACAACGAATACTTATGGACCCCAAACACCCGCCCATTCAGGATACCGGTATCCAGGCCATCCTAACACCGACGTTGCCCTTTATCCATCACCCGGTTCAAATCCCGGTAACGCTACCTGTCTTGAATCACCCACTATTGATTTAACCGGATGGGATTCTTTATTTATTTCATTCTCTTACTGGGGTGATTTTGAAGGAACTGCAACAAACTTTGATGGATTTATTCTGCAAATTTCCTCAGACAATGGTTCAACCTGGACCCAGGTTGATGCAAACCATTTAGGACATTTAATTCCCAGTTATGACCAGCGCCTTGCAAATACAGGATTATTGGGCACTGCTTGGGCTTATTGTTATGATACAAGACCAAACTGGGTTGATGTTGCATCATTAAATCTTATGGCACTCGGTTATGTTGCACCAGGAAATCAAATGAAGATTCGTTTTGTATTTGCCTATGATGCACTTGATGGTGGACAGGGATGTTTTTTAGATGATATAAGGATCGCCTCAACCCCACCCCAGGACCTCCAGCCACCCACGATTGACCATGGTCCCCTTTCAGATACGCCAGACACAGTGAATGATTATCTCGTAATCGCCACAATTACTGACCCTGGTAGTGGAGTCAATCCTGATTCTGTGACCCTCAACTATCTCATTGAAGGAGGCTCCTGGACACAGGTAACGATGCAGGAGACTTCACCCGATGTCTATGAGGCAAACATTCCTGCCCAGCATTATCATACCGATATATGGTATTACATTAGGGCGGTTGACAATGCAGGCAATGGTACCAATACACTTACCTACAATTTTGAGGTAACGAGTGCAATCACCATTTTCTACGACGACGGACAGCCATACTGGATACCAGGTGGATTGGGCATTGGTTCGGGTATGTTTGTCCGGTTTGATTTCGCTCCTGTAGGTATTGATAGCGGACTTCTCCATAAGGTTAAGTTCTTCTTCAGTAGGGCAGGTAATTTTGACCTGAGAGTCTATAATGTCGGTACAGGTGGGGCACCAGGTCAATTGATTTATACTAAACCCAATCTCCAATCTCCTGGCTATGATTGGTATACAGAGGAAATAAGTAATGCAAATATCCGTTTGAGCACCGGCGCGGTAGTAGGTTTCATCATCGGACAACCGATTGGTAATGATACCGTAAGCTGTCTTATGGACCCAGCATTGAATTACCAGCAGAATATGTGGATATATCAAAATAACCAGTGGGGAAATCCAGTGAGTGGCGGAGATTTTATGATCCGTCTCAAAGTAATTCCTCTGCCGCAGTATGGTATAAAGGAAGGTTCAAATAAAAATATTGTTCCAACACTGGAATTGACACCTAATCTAATAGATGGAAAAGGAGGAATTGTAAGATATACCATCACTGACCCTCAGACGGTCTTGCTGAAAATCTATGATGTATCAGGAAAAATCATAAGAACCCTGGTCAATAAGCATCAAGAACCAGGTAACTATACGGTTCACTGGAATGGTCGTGATGACCTGGGAAAAATTGCTCCTGCTGGTGTTTACTTCTTCACCCTTGAGACGTTGAACTCCACTCTAACAAAAAAGGCGATTCTGGTCAGATAATTGGAGGACAGAAATATGCCCCATCAGATTTGGAATTTGTCTGATGGGGCATGCAACCAATTGATATTATCTTTTTGTATAACGGTTGCATTTTTGTTTAATGATTTGCTGAAAAAGTTATGTCTTTTTAAAGGTTTTTGATGGTTTTTACTGGCACAGAATTTGCATTATAATTTTTCAGTAAGATTTGGCTTAAAACAAAGGAGGTAATATGAAGCCAAAACTCGTTATAGCAGGTGTTGTGTTGTTGATGGTTTTGTTTGTGGGTTGCGGTAAAAAGACGGATGAGAATGAACTCTCTGAGGCAAACAACTTGCTTCAGGGATTGGCGGTACTGGGAATGATGACCGATGTTGACAGATATAGCAATACTTCTTTTTGTGCACCACCCGGTTGGGAAGGGCCATCTTCATTTAATGTGCCTGAGGAGTGGGCAGATTTATATTACCGATGGGTTATTAAGTTTCCAATTGATAGCCAAGGTGTAACCATTGATTCCGGTCACATATATCTTATGTTTACTCCTGATATCTGGCAAAGCGATAGTGCCTATAAAGATAGTGTTATAAGACAAATGGATATTGGTTTGCTCGCAGATAACAGAAATATCTGGTTCCGTGCGGTAGTAGGTGTTCCTGACACGACCCACGTTACCGGTGATTTCAAATGGAACTGGAATTCCACCTGGTATCGTTATGCGTTTGATAACAGCACGATTACTGAGAGAGCCTCTATTAACATCACCACCTCATCTGACATAAGACTATCAGCTCAATTTAGGTTTGGTGATGATGGTTCTGGAACCACCGAAGATAACTGGGGTAAATTTGACCAGACGATTTTTGTCCGTTATGAATTCTTTGCTGAACCAGACCCCGATGGTTATGATGGATATTTTATTCTCTTAAGCGAAGGCTGGAAGGTAAAGCATTATTTCAAACTGGCAAGACCAGCAGCATAGCGTGGATATGCAGGAAAAAAGGGGAGCAAATGCTCCCCTTTTTATTTGATTATTATTACTTTTCTTAAATTATCAACTGATTTTATGTAATAAACACCCGCTACCTTAGGTTCAAATTCCAATTTTTCAGTGTTGGTTTTGAAAATACATCTTCCAATTACATCATAGATTTCAATATCCCGAGGTTGTTTAAACTCTAACTTTATTTTCTTCATAACCGTTGGAATATCTATTCTTCCTGATAATGATTCACTTCTCTGCTCATCTATGCCAGTAACTATGTTTTTCTGAATTATCCAGCGCTCAGGGTCAACAACGATTGATATCGGTTCTTGATTGAAGAGAAATTCAAAATGCTGGGGTGACTGGTTTATCTGAAGGGTAACTATTGTATCGCTGCCTGAGAAATTTACACCCAGAGGCAATGGAATATGGAATACTGCAGGTCCGATTGATTGAATCTGTGAGATATCAAGAATTAAACGCCAGTATGGAGGTTCATAGGATTTATTCCATAAAAGACTGTAGTATGGATATCCCATATTATAAACATATTCATCAAAAAACCAGTCATAGTTATTGCCCAGAACCTGATTCATTATCCGATTCAAATCATCAGTCGATGCATTTTTATAAGCGAATGAATCCCGGTAAGTAGATAAAAGGTGCAGCCATAAACTATCATTGCCGCACAGATAACGAATCATATGTAAGACCCAAGAACCCTTACAATAACTATGTCCCCAGGAAAATATGAGATTTGATGGTGGATTATAAATCGGATGTGGATTAGATGCCTCGGCGGTGAAATAACTATTCAATCTGCTGACCATCGTATTTATAAATGCCTGATGTCCCAGTCTGCGTTCAAGATATAGGGCATCACAATATGTAGCAAAACCTTCATTGAGCCAGACATTCTGCCAGCCAAAACAGGTTATCATATCGCCCCACCATTGATGGGAGAGTTCATGCGCCATCCCGTAGTAATCATTGTTTATAATCCACTGCCTGTGGATTGTGCTCATTGTTTGATGTTCCATTCCACCATAGGAAAAAGGCGCCACCACATTCATTCCATATCTTTCAAATGGATAATCACCGAATAAGGAATCATAGAAATGTATCATATCAGTCGTCAGAGAAAATGCTGTGGGAGTATATACTGTATCCTGGGGCCAGAAATAATATTTAATCTCTATACTCTCACCCGGCGCAGGATAATACCAGTCTGAATATGTAGTATAAATACTTGAAGCAAAATGGATTAAGTATGGTGAAATTGGGTAGTTATGCTTCCAGTGGTATGTAGCATAGCCCTGGGATACAGTCTTACCAAGAAACTCACCCGTGGCACAGACGGTAAAGGAATCGGGCACGGTAATATAAAATTCAACCCCATAATCTGCTTTATCCCACAGACGGTCATAACAGGGAAACCATCTCTTTTCAGCAAAGGGACAGCCCAGGGTATATGAGATTGGATGGACACTCTGATAGAATAAATAACCCATATTACCTGAGGCAGTTCCACTATATCCTACCATCACACTAAATGAATCATTCTGATTATACGGGTGGGGAAGATTAACCCAGATAGTCTCGGCATTATGGGTATAGGTGGTAATTATGCCATCCACCTTGATAGAATCAACATTTAACCCCAAGAGGTAAAGGTCGATTTGATTGAGATTATTTGTATTACTACGCACTGAGATAGTAACTGTGCCCGCAAGATAGCGGGAGTCCATTGGTAGATTGAGATTGATAAGATAATGGAGGACATCATAGGAATGGGTAGATTCGGCGCATACTGGTGCAGGATAAAGAACCTGTTTGTTTTCAATCTCCAGAATATTTTGACTAATTAAAAATAAAGTTAGAACATTCATGGCTCTCCTTTATTTAAATAAATCTATTCTTTCATCACCAGAATCAATTCCCTTAAAATAACCGCAACTGCAGAACCAGATGCATAAGGAGAGGTAGCAAGGGGATTAAATTCTACGATATCGGCACCAATAATCTCTTTATTTCTTAACAACAGAAAGCAATCAATCAATTCTTTTACAGATATACCATTCGGCTCAGGCGTCGCAACTGCAGGTAAATATGCTGGATCCACCACATCTACATCTACTGTTACATAAACTGGCTCGGGAATTTTGTTAATAACTTTCTTTAAATGCGGATAGGCAGAGAATTTGAAAAGATTTTTATTCAATGTGAATTCTTTTTTAGTCCCAGAGCGAATCCCGAATTGATAGATATTTTTTAATCCAATCAAATCCCCTATGCGGCGCATTACTGCTGCATGACTATACTTTTCGCCGTGATATTCATCCCTTAAATCTGCATGGGCATCGAAGTGAATGACTGAAAATTCCCTTATAATTCTACTTATCCCTTTAATTATTGGAAAAGACACCGTATGTTCACCCCCCAAAAATATTACCTTTTTGCCTTTTTTGTATAATTCAAATGCCTTACCCTCCATTTCTTTTATTTGATTATTAGTGTGAAATTCATAATCTTCAAGGTCTGCTATCTTTACCGACTCTACAGAGCGGTTTTGATACGGTGAAAACCATTCAATATTCTCTGTGCAGATTCTTATATATCTCGGACCAAATCTTGAACCAGGGATGAATGAAGAAGTTCGGTCATAAGGAAAGCCAATGATTACTATCTCGGCATTTTTCAAATCTGAATTTGCATATTCTATTATCATCTCACCTTCCTTTAATTCTCAAGCGACATCTGCATATCCAAGTGCACCAGCCATTGTGATTACCCGAATCGGACAGACTTCAAAACATCTGCCACAGCCGATGCACTTTTCTTTATCTATTATATGCCTCTGCCCTGGGTTCCCATTTATGGCATTGAACAGGCAGACTTTAGCACATTCTCCACAGCCATTGCATTTTAAAGATATTATCCCATAAGGTCTTGCCGTAGCACGATCCACAAAGCAATTCAATGGACATTTATGGACACAGATTCCACAAGAATTACAATTTTGATAATCAATGATTGGAAGATTGTCTTTCAATTTTATCGCTTCATATGGACAGACTTCCACACAGATGCCACACCCGGTACATCCATGTTTGCAAAAAATTTTTATTCTCTCTTCTGTATCATTTGACTTACAGGCAAGGTATATCAAATGGGAACGAGGAATTAGTTCAAGGATTTTTCTGGGACACTCTTTTACACATATTCCGCAGCCATCGCATAAATCAGGCTTGATAACCGGCAGTCTGTTTTCGCCCATTTTAATTGCCTTTTTAGGACAGATCTCAACACAATGTCCATCACCAAGACAGCCATATATGCAGGCTTTGTTCCCTTTAAATAGAGTATAATTTAACCAGCAATCTTTAGGCCCTTTATATAAAAACAAATCTTTTGTGTTAATCCCCCCTTTGCACCTTATAACACAGATATATTCTTCCATTTATCTCTAAAGGTCTTTTATCAATTCAAGAAATCGTTTGTATGGTATTGCAGTCCAGGACTCGGCTGAAACTGCACCACCAGAAAGACTTATCATTGAAACCTTTGCTGCAGTCTCCTCATCCGGTGCTTCATAGATGTCCAGAAAATCATAGGGTCCCAACAGTGCGTAGTGGGCAAGAAATTTAACTTCGGGACAATCCTTTTTTACCCGTTCCATCCATTGTCTTCCAATCTCCGCACGTTTTTTTAAATCTTTTGTTAATTCTGTTGATAATTTTGTGACGAGGATATAAGTCGCCATAATAACTCCTTTTATCTAATTATATATTGTTTACATGTGAAGTCAATAATAAATTTAAATTTTAAGGAGTATTAATTTTTGGATTCGGCATTCTGAGAAGTTCTTATTCTTTATATTGCCTTTCTGTTTTTACTTCTTCAATTAAATACTTATATTTATCACTCAATCTTACTGCCCACTCATCATACCATGATTCAGCAAATCCTGTTTTATAGATATTTACCAACCTTTTAAACTCCCTCTCATTTAGCCCTTCTTTTTTGTATTTGTTTATGAGTTTTTCAAACTCGTCAATGTCAGAAATTATATATAAATCAGGCGAAATTCTATAAAAACCTGATTGAACCTGAATCGGTTCGTTAACACCATAATCCTTTAAAGTCTTTCGGGTATGATATATTGCCTTCCTTAAACTATCATATCCTTGCTTTAATCCTGCTTTACGCCAGAATGTCTCTATTAAGTTCTCTCGGTTCAATTCTTTATTAAGCAATAGATAAAAAAATAATTTCTTTGCCTTCACCGTCTTCCACTCATCATCCCGAATTCTCTCACCATTTATTTCCAATGTAGGTTTGCCAAAGAAAGATACATTAACAATATTGAATATCTTGTATTTTTTCAAACAGGAGTATAAATAGTTTATTTTAACCCGATTCTTTATAACCAACCCAATCAGCCCGGGTTCTTCTTTCATTAACTTTACCAGTAGATAATCATAGCCCATACTCTCCGCCCTGCCCACAAGATTTTTCAGAAGTTTAATTGCTTCAAAAATCTTATCCTGTTTATGAAAAACTGAACACAATTTTAATTTAATTATAAATTCTTCTAATGGAAGAGCACATTTTTTGCTGAGTTTTATTCCTTCATTCAATATAACTTCTGCCTCGCAATAGTCTTCTTGTGCAATCTTCAGCAACGCTTCGGTATACAAAATATGAATCGTTTCTGAACCAACCCCTTTTTTTAATTGTCCTATCCTATTAAATATCTTTTCTGCCTCGGTAAAATTTCCTTCCATTATTTCTATTTTGCATAATTCAATTAGTGTTGTAATAATTAACCACGGAACCTTTATTTGTTCATAAAACTCAAGCGCCCTTAAATAAGACTCCCGAGCCTTTTTTATATTGCCTTTCTCCATATATAATAAACCATACCCACGATGAATATTTGCTGTTGACCACGGGTCGTTAAAAATTTTGCTCACATTTGAACCATTTTCAAGAATTCCTTCGGCAACTTCCTTATGCCCCAACAAAAGTGAAATCCTTACTCCATTATAGAATGCCGCCCCACAGCCTAAAGAAAAGTGGTCTTTCAAAAGATTAACCGCGGGGAGAATTTTCTCATAAGCGTTCTCAAGATTCCCCAATTTAAATTCATTCATTGCCCAGTTATTTAGTATACTCGTCTTTAATTCTTGAAAACCATATTTTTCGGCAATCTTGAATGCCTCTCTAAAAAGTTTTTTTGCCTTATAAAGTTTCTTACCACCAATAGCATTATTAATCGCACCAAGTGAATTCAATGCAGACGCCTTTAATAAATAAAGTTTCTTGGGACATAACTTTATAAGTCTTCCAAGAAGATTTGTGGCTATTTTTAAATTTCCTTCGTTTATAAATACACCTGAAAGCGAATACATTACTTCTATCTTCAACTCAATCAATTTTTTGCTTAACATTAATGCCTTCTTAAGAATCTCTTTCGCTTTGATTTGATTACCAAGATAGCTCAATGCCTCACCATAAAATTTTAATACCTGCGGATTGGTATTGAGTAAATCGGCAGGCAACTTTTCAATTGATGAAACAAGAGTAGTGTATTTCCCCTGTTCCAGCATCCTTTTCGCTACATCCTCAATCATCATTATTGCCTCAACAAAATCCTCGGCAAGGAGAAAGTATTTTAGCGCCTCTTCTTTATTTTTTTCTTTATTATTATAATACTCAGCAATAAGATGATATATCTTTTTCTTCCTGGCTCCATCCAGCAATCTGTTTTTTAGAAAATCCCGATAAAGTGAATGAAGCCTGTAATTACCATCGGGTAGGGAGAAAACAAATGCATTCCGTCGCGAAAGTTCCTCAAGAATTTTCTGACAATCACTTCTTCCGGTCACTGCTTTACAGATATCAGGATTTAAATAATCAAGCAGTGCACAATCAACGAGGAACTGTTGATAATCAGTTTTTTCAGTTTTAAATATTTCTATAGCAAAATAATCAAAGATATTCTCGGCAATTTTTTTATAATCTTCCTGAAATTTTGCAAAAAACAAATCAATATCTATGTTTGATACACTCTCGTAAGATTGCAACATCAAACGCAGACAGGCAGGCCAGCCTTCAGAATGTTCATCCAGCCATTCAATTTGATTGGAACTGAGTTTCAAATTAAAGATTGCATTAAACAATGCTTGAATTTCTTCCTTTGTAAAACGCAAAACTTCTGTAGTCATTTCAAATAACTCATCCTTTAACTTCAATTGCGTTAATGGAAAAGAAAGATTAGTGCGTGAACATATAATAATATGTAACTTTTTGGGCATATTTTGCAGGAAATAGGATATAATATCGTCAATGGCAGATGAATTTTCAAGTGCATGGTAATCGTCAAAAATCAAATATGTATCATTGTTTATTGTTTGTATAATTTCATTGATGAAAGTTCCTAAAACAATGCCCGTCATACCGGGCGGAAGATTAAAAAATTGACTGAGTTTGGATATATTCTTTCCAAATGCGGGATAGATATATTTTAATCCGGTAATTAAATGTATTAAAAAAATAGAAGGTTCACTATCCTCATTTTTTAATTGATAGTAGACATAGGGCACCCTTGCTTCGCTAATAAACTGGGTCAAGAGTGTAGTTTTTCCATAACCTGCTCCAGCACATAAAAATATAAATTTTTTATGCATATTTTGAAATAAAAGATTAATAAGTCGCCCTCTATAAAGTGTTTTTTGACTTACCTCCGGCAGTTGCAATTTACTCAGAAGTACAAATTCTTCATTCATAATAAAAGTATAATTGGATAAAAGAATATGTCAATTGTAATTTTTAAATAAGTTACTTAAAAAAATCCCTTTGGCAGTTTTATTAAATTCTCAATAAAACTCCGCCCCAGGTAAAACCGGCACCGAAGGCCACCATCAATACACAATCTCCCTTCTTTATCCTCCCTTCAGTGAGTGCTTCGGTGAGGGCGATAGGTATTGATGCGGCTGAGGTATTACCATACTTATCAAGGTTTACATAGACCCTTTCCATTGGTATATTAAGCCGCTTTGCTGTTGCCTCTATTATTCTTATGTTTGCCTGGTGCGGAATCAATAATGCCACATCTGCCGATGTCAAGTTTGCCCTCTCAAGAGTTTTAATCGCGGATTCAATCATCGCCCTTACTGCAAGTTTGAATACTTCATTTCCTTCCATTTTTATATAGTGTAATCTATTCTTTACTGACTCTTCTGAAGCAGGTATCCGGGAACCACCTGCGGGCTGGTATAAAAGTTTCCAGTCCGAACCATCTGCAGCGAAGTATGTAGCAATTATGCCTCGGTTTATGTCATTGGATTTTTTAACAATGGCTGCACCTGCTCCATCACCGAATAAAACACAGGTTGCGCGGTCAGTAAAATCCATAACCTTGCTCAATGCCTCAGCACCGATGACAAGGATATTATCGTATCCATTCTTTATCATTGAATCTGCAATACCAAGACCATATAAAAAACCACTGCAACCAGCAGAAATATCAAAGGACATTACCTGTCTGGCGCCGATCTGGCTCTGGACCAGACAGGCAGTGGATGGGAAAAGCATATCTGGTGTAGCAGTTCCTAAAATAACTGCATCAATATCTTCAGGTTTTATACCGGCATTCTCAATCGCCTTTTTAGCGGCGATCACTGCCAGATCACTTGTTGCAGTATTTTCATCCGCAATATGCCTTTCCTTAATTCCGGAACGGGTTCTTATCCATTCATCAGATGTATCAACAATCTTCTCAAGGTCAAAATTTGTTAAAATCTTTTCAGGGACATAAATTCCAAGACCAGCAATATATCCTCTCATTTTTTCAACACCTTCCTTATCTCATCAACAATATTAAATTCTACACAACTCTTTGCCATATTTATCGCATTTTTTAAGGCAAGAGGAGAAGAATGGCCGTGACAGACAATGACTACACCATTCACACCCAAAAGTATACCTCCTCCATATTCTTCATAACTGAATTTTGCCTTCAAATCCTTCATCGCAGGTTTCACGAGGAAATGTCCAAATTTCCTACGCATTGCTGCATCAACTGTTTCTTTTAGCATTTGCCACAATGTATCAACAATTCCTTCAGAATATTTCAATATTACATTTCCGGTGAACCCATCCGTGACGATGACATCAATGAATCCTTTCATCAAATTATTACCTTCCACATTCCCAACAAAATTAAAAACTCCTTCCTTCAGCAATTGATATGCCTTTTGTCTTATTTCATCCCCCTTTACGCTCTCAGAACCAACGTTTAGTAACCCAATACGAGGATTCTCTTTTCTCAAAATTATTCTGGCTAATATTGAACCCATTATTCCATAATACAATAAATCTATCGGTCTGGGTTTTATGTTTGCACCTACATCGATCAATACCGAGTAACCAGCTTCAGTTGGCAGGGTAATCGCGAGCCCGGGTTTTGCATTTTCTTCTATGGTACGAAGTTCAAAAAAACTGAAACCCATTATGGCACCAGTGTTTCCAGCACTAACAATTCCATCTATCTCTTTATTCTTCATCATAGTAAAGAGTATTCCTAAAGAAGAATTCTTTTTCTGTTTTACTGCTACAGTTGGAATTTCATGCATACCAACCACTTCTTCAGCAATCCGATAATCAAATCCCAAATTGCGAATTTCATTTTCATAATCACCTTTTCCAACAACGATAAGTTCTTCTTTCAATTTATCTTTTAACATTTTTAATGCTTCAATCTCAACCCTGGGGGCACTATCTGAACCCATCAGGTCAAATCCGATCTTCATTTTTAATCTTTTAGAAATAAACTTTTTTTCTTAAAATACTTAATATCAGCCATAAGAATCTGATTAATCAAATGCCTATGACTTTTCTTCTTTGGAAGCAATTATCAGAATATCTTTATAAGTACCACAGACTGGACATACCCTGTGCGGCAGTTTCGGATTATGGCATTTAGGACACTCAATATACTGAATAGATTTCATCTTGAATTGCGAACGTCTTTTGTTCTTTCTTGAATGAGAATGTCTCCTTTTAGGAACAGGCATACTTACTCCTTTCTAATTTGCTGGATACATATTAACTGCCTTGAACCATTTATTGAGCAGTTCAATCCGTTTCTTCTTATCCTCAGGAAGAATAAATGGCCTGCCGCGGCAGTCTATGATAATACCCACCACCCCACCTTGCAGGACTGTTTCTACAACCTTTCCCTTGCCATTACCCACATCAAAGCCACGTTCTGGATGGAGTATGAGTCGCACCTTTTTATCTAATGGGACAGGAATGAGTTCTATTTCGCCAAATTTAATCATTTTTTCATCTGTCCCTTTTTCATCTTCAATCTTCACTTTTAAAACATTTATACCTTCGCGTCCTTCGCCTACCGGGGCTATACAGTATCCTAAGGGTACAAGGCAATCTTTATTGAATACCTCGGTTGCAGACTGTTCATGGACTGTTGAGAGTACACCGAGATGGGGCATCATAAAGATTGAATCAACTGCAAGTTTTGTAATACCCTGAGGAAGGAATGCATCAATCATCATTAATGCAGATTGATTACGACGTGGTGCGTGAGATAGAATACCGCCGGAGCCAATCAAAAGATTTAATGCCATCAGGTCGATCAGGGTTTCACCGGTCATTGTTTGAGCAAATGTATCAGAAATAGTTCGTTCCTGCTGGACCCCTTTTAATCCAACAGCCATTGATTTATGCTGCTCAAATGCAAGACGCAGTGCTTCACGGGCAATTGCTTGTTCAATCTTCAAATCCTCAAGGGTATGGGGGATTGTAGTGGGTCTAATCATTTTATTTCTTATTCTATTTCTCAAGTCACGTTCATCAATTTCAAAGGGTAGCCAGCGTATGATATTTTCAATTCCGGTTTCCGCAAGGACATTGCTTATTGAATATGACATACCAAGATTTGCACTTACCGTGCGGTTAAAAACGCCTTGGAATACTGAAAAGACATCGGTCGTTGCGCCACCTATATCAACACCAATAACCGTAATATTCTCCTTCCGGGCAACGGTTTCAACAAGCAAGCCCACTGCACCAGGTGTGGGCATTATTGGAACATCGGTCATTTCCATAAGTTTTTTATAACCCGGGGCATGTGCCATTACATGTTCCATAAATTGGTCATGGATTTTGTGCCGGGCAGGGTTGAGATTTTCACGTTCAAGGACCGGTCTGATATTTTCTACAATCACCAGTGCGGTATTCTCCTTAAGGATATTAAGGATTGCCTCGCGGGCATCTTTATTTCCGGCATATATCACAGGCAGTTTATATCCCACCCCAAATCGTGGTCTAGGGTCTGCAGCTTTTATAAGTTCAGCAAGTTCAACAACATGGGATATAGTTCCACCATCAACCCCACCAGAAAGCAGAATCATATCAGGTCTCAAGTTTCGAATTCTTTCAATCTTCTCGTGAGGTAATCTACCGTCATTAGATGCAATCACATCCATAACAATAGCGCCAGCACCGAGCGCCGCACGTGCTGCACTCTCAGCAGTCATTGTTAATACAACACCTGCAACCATCATTTGTAAACCACCACCTGCGGAGGAAGTAGAAACATAAAAATCAACCCCTTCAGAACCATTCACGCCCTTTATTATCTTCTCGCCATCAAGAATTTTTACATTAGCAAGTTCTTCCACTTCCCGTACTGCGTTGAGCACACCTTTCGTAACATCCTCAAATGGTGATTCAACGGTTGTCGGTGCTTCGCCCCTGACAATAAGACGGTATTCATCTCCCCTTTTTTCAATCAAAATCGCCTTAGTAGTAGTACTGCCACAATCAGTCGCAAGAATTCTTTTTGGTTCTTTTATGTTCATACCGTTCCTCCTCAAGTTTTTCTATCGCACATATCAATCTTTCAATATTGTTTCTATCTTCTAACATTGCGGTAATCTCTTCATATTCCTGATATGAAAAAAATGCCCGATAAAATGGTTGCATAAATATCATCAACTGATTGCCCAAAAATGTCAATGGTTTTGATGATTCAAGAAAAACAATCGCAACAGTTGTTAACCTGTAATCTACAATTTTCTGGGCTATTTTATTAATCAAAAAGCTTTTACGTTCTTCAGTTATTTCAAATCTTATTTCTGCCATCTCAGCCTCAAATCCTTTACTGCCTTTACTTCATCAAGCCGACGAACCGGCGTATTATGGGGCGCTGTTTTCAGAATTTCGGGATTTTCTTTGGCTTCTTTGTAAATCTGTATCATTGTCTCAATAAATTTCTCAATCGTCTGGAGCGATTCACTCTCGGTAGGTTCAATCATCAGTGCTTCACTCACAATCAATGGGAAATAGACAGTTGGCGCATGGACTCCAAAATCAAGAAGGCGTTTTGCAATATCCAAGGTCTTTACTCCATTGTCTTTCAGATTCTTTCCTGAAAGCACGCCTTCATGCATGCAGAATCCTGGATAAGGTAGATGGTAATAATCTTTTAAACTCTGAATTATATAATTTGCGTTCAATATTGCCGAACGGGAAATAGAATGTAATCCATCTTCACCGATCATTCTGATAAATGTATAGGCACGTACCATTACCAAAAAGTTACCATAAAATGATTGAATCTTGCCAATTGTATCGGGCAAATCATAGTCAAAATAATAGTAGCCCTCTTTTTCTTTGATAACTGGCACTGGTAAAAATGGCTCCAGGATATTGCGAACCGCTACCGGTCCAGAACCCGGCCCACCCCCACCATGTGGGGTTGAGAAGGTTTTATGGAGATTGAAATGGACCGCATCAAATCCCAAATCACCAGCCCTTACAAATCCAAGTAGTGCATTCAGATTTGCACCATCAAGGTATAAAAGACCTCCTCGGGAATGAACAATTTCCGCAACGGTCTTTATATTCTTTTCAAACAAACCGAGTGTATTAGGATTTGTAAGCATCAATCCGGCAACATCGGGTGTCATTAATTCATTAAGTTTGTTTATATCCACCAGCCCCTGGTTATCAGAACCGAGCGTAATCGGTTTGAAACCGGAAAAATTGACACTGGCAGGGTTTGTTCCATGAGCAGAATCAGGGATGAGTATGTATTTTCTCTGCTCCCCTTTCTTTTTGAAATATGCCTTAAACATACTTATTGCTGTAAATTCACCCTGAGCACCAGCAGCAGGCTGGAGCGTAATCGCATTTAGGTTAACAACCTTTTTAAGATACTCGCCGAGTTCATACATCAATTTTAAGGCACCCTGGACTGTCTTCTCTGGCTGTAAGGGATGGATATGAGCAAAACCTTGATATCGACAGGTTTCTTCATTTATTTTAGGATTATATTTCATAGTGCAGGACCCAAGAGGGTAAAAACCTTTATCCACATGGTGATTAAGCGTGGATAAATTCACAAAATGGCGCATTATCTCTGGTTCACTTACCTCGGGCAGATATGCCGGTTCTTTTCGTCTATACTGTTCGGGTAGACGCACCGCCGGCACATCAAGTACAGGTAGTGAATACCCTTTTCTGCCTGGTCTTGATAGCTCAAAAATCAGTTCCATTAGCGCCCGATAGTCTTTATAAACCTCTCAAATGAACGGTCGTATGTCTTTTCAACATCGGGTGGAAAGCAACAAGCAGGAAGTTCATTATGTTTCAAATGATAGCGCAAACAATCACAGCACCTGCCCTTTCTTGAGCAAGGTTCATAGGTGCAGGTGCAATCTTTTTTATTCTTATCTAAATTGCATTCCATAGTCAGATTATATCCATTTTTTTATTTAAGTCAATAATACGATAAAATTATCTCCGATAATAGTTTGGAATTGATAAAAATAGGCTTGACAAATCCATTAATTTAACTATAATACCCTATGCCAAATAAAGTTGTGGTCCATTATTTAGATCATCGGGTTGAACGAGGCTATACCTCGGATTTCCGACCTGATAAACCGCTTTTTCACTTGATTGTAAAGGAGAATGATAAAGAGAAATCCATCCCCGTAAAGGTGGCAAATCTAAAGGCGGTCTTTTTTGTTAAGGAATTGACCGGGAAATCACGTACCAGACCCGTTAATAAAAAGACCTTTGATGACATTAAAGATAAAAATCTCATTGGAAGAAAAGTGAAGGTTGAATTTATAGATGGTGAAGTTCTTTATGGACTGACAATGGGCTATTCACCCCAGCGACAGGGCTTTTTTTTCACACCACTCGACCCCGAGAGCAATAACGAAAGAATTTTTGCAGTTTTAGCTGGTGTCAAAGATATTACTTTTTATGACTGAGTAGCGGAGTTATTATGGATATTATTAAAAAACTTAAGAAGGATAAAAAACCTGAGTCAGTCTTTGAGACACTAATTAGTAAAAAGAAAACCGCAGAAGAAACACCGGTACAAAAATCTGAAGATATGGAAGTAACCGCCTTAACCCCGGAAAAATCCCTGTCTGAATCAGCAGCCCCTGTAGAGAAAAAGGAACCAGTTTCTACAAGAGAATTTCGAACTGAAGGTATGCATGAATTTGACATAGATAGCCTTGGTGTTGATGTGAGTGCATCGTTAAAGATTGAGTACAAGTCAAAAATTATAACCTTGATTGATGAAAATAAATTTGATGAAGCAGTTGAGTTAATAAATGAGCTTAAAGAGAAACTCCGGGGTAAATAGTGAATATCATCATTCCGGTTGCGGGTGAAGGTGTAAGACTCAAACCTCATACCCACTTTCTACCCAAGTGCCTTTTATATGTTGCTGGCAAACCAATTCTTGGGCATATCCTTGATGGAATTAAACCATTAAAAATTTCACGGATTGTTATTGTTATTGGTACAAAATCAGAGCAAATCATTCAATTTTGTAAAAATTATAATTATAATTTTAATTTTGTCATTCAAAAACAGCGGCTGGGCTTAGGCCATGCAATATATGTAGGTGCTAAAGGGTTAAATGGACCAACCCTTATCCTCCTTGGTGATACAATAACCGATTTTGATTTTAAAAACTTTACTGGTAAGTGTAATATACTTGGTGTAAAAGAAGTAGAAAATCCGCAGCGTTTTGGAATTGTTGAAACTGATGGGGAAAAAGTAATTAGGGTGATAGAAAAACCTGAAAGACCAAAATCCAATTTGGCAATCGTCGGGGTTTATTATTTTACGGATGTAAGGAAGATTCGCAAGGCGATGGCAATGATTATCAAAAAAGGGATTAAGACAAAAAATGAATATCAATTGACTGATGGTTTATCATTGCTTATAAAAATGGGCGAAGATTTCCGTTTAATAAAGATAAAGGATTGGTTTGACTGTGGCACACCTGATGCACTGATTAATACAAATCAACACTTGCTAAAAAAACACAACTATTTTCAGCCGAGTAAATTTATAAAAGTAATTCCCCCGGTATTTATTCCTGATTCTGCAGACATTGTTGATTCTATCATAGGACCATATGTTTCTATTGGCGAGAATGTAAAGATAAAAAATTCAATAATTCAGGATTCTATAATAAACAATAATGCAACAATCGAAAATGCAATATTTAATAAATCTATAATAGGACAGTACGCAGTAGTGCATGGAAGTTTTAAGAGATTTAATGTCGGCGATTTTTCAGTGATCGAATTTCCATGATACTATTTACAAGTTCCCAAACGATATTTTGGTGCGGATTACTTGCTACCTTCTTTGAACTCAATCCGCCTGAAATTCAGAGTATGATTAAAGAAGGTCTGAATTTCGCCTATGTGGAAGAGTTTGAGAGCGCAAGCGTCTATTTTCAACATGTAATAGAATTATTCCCAAACAATCCCGCAGGTTATTTTTTTAAAGCCTCGCTCCTCCAGTTAGAAATGATGGATGGATGCCATTTTAATTACGAGAAAGAATACATAGAATTAATGATACAAGTCCGGAAATTATGCGAAGATATCCTTCAAAAGGAAAGTAACCTTTGGGCAGAGTATTATCTCGGCTCAAGTTATGCTTATCAGGCTGTATATGAGGGATTTAAGAAAAACTATCTTGAAACTTTTAATTACGGAGTAAAAGGTGGGAGAATACTCCAAGGGATAATAAAAAAAGATTCTTCATTTTATGATGCATATTTAGGAGCAGGAACATATGAATATTTCTGGGCGCGGGCAAGCAGATATCTACCATTTTTAAAACTGACCGATGGAAATGTTGAAGAAGCAATAAGGAAACTACATATCGCTGCGAATAAAAGTCTCTACTCAGGACCTACTGCGAGAAATTCTTTGGTCTTTATTTATGGTGAAGAAAAAAAATTTGATATTGCAACACAAATAATTGATAGCCTGCTACTTGAATATCCCGAATCAAAAACCTTCCACTGGAACAAAGCTGAGTTAGAATTTAAGAAAAAAAATTTTACACTTGCTTGCCAGATTTATGAATGGTTATATAAACAATATTTGAATAATACTAATTATTCAAACTTAGCCCAGTGTAAGTTATACATCGGCAAATGTTACTATGAAATGGGGAACCGCACTGAAGCAAAGAATGCCTTAAAAGAAGTTATTGGATATAAAAAATATCAGGAAAAATATCCATTGATAAAGGCATATTGCCGGGAGGCATACAACATTTTGAGTAAAATTCTTTAATATCTTGTAGCACAATATTTATGGAAAAATTATTATTGATTTCATACTACTGGCCACCCTGTGGTGGTCCAGGTTCAATCAGACCGGTAAAATTTGCCCAATATCTGCCGGAATTTGGTATTGAGCCAATTATCCTCACACGCAAAGACATTGCCTATCATTCTATTGATAAAAATCTTGGTAGTGATTTAAAAAATATCAAAATATACAGAACCGAATCACTTGACCCGGCGCGCATTTTATATCTCCTTGGAATGCATATTTATAAACCGCGAAAATGGCAGGTTCCTATTAAACGCACTCTGAATTTCCCGGACAACAAAACAGGCTGGATCCCTTTTGCTTACAATTTGGGGCAAAAAATAGAATTTGATTATATCTTCGTTACTGCTCCACCATTCAGCGCATTCATTACAGGATATTTCCTCGCGCGAAAAACAAAAAAACCATTGATTCTTGATTTTCGCGATGCCTGGCTTGAATTTCCTTTTTTACCCTACAAAAACAGATTTCAGAAACACTTCGTTTCCATATGGGAGAAAAAGGTTGTGGATTGTGCCCATTTATTAATCACTGTGAGTGAAAGCATCAAAAAATCTCTCCTAACCCGTTATCCCGAATTAGAAAATAAAATATATACAATACCAAATGGTTATGATCCAAATGATTTTACCGAAAAATCGTTTCCTGAAAAATTCACAATATCTTATCTGGGCACAATAAGAAAAGAACGAAACCCGGAACCATTTTTGATTGCAATGGAGAGGTTTATAAAAGAATCTCTAATCTCATCAGATAAAATAGAGATAAAGTTCATAGGCCATGTTGAACAAGAATATCTAAAAATTATAAAAAAATATCCATTCACAAGGGTTTTAGGCCATCTTTCTTACAAAGAAGCAATAAAAGAATTCTCTTTTGCCCATCTATCATTAATGATAACAACCGGGGATGAATATTTTTTCCCCAGCAGGCAGAATGAATATCTTGCCTGCGGCCTTCCTATTATCTCCTGTGGAAAATCAGAAGGGCTATTTATTCTAAAACAAGCACTCTCTCATGGCTATCCAGTAAAATTTTATGAATATGGTGATACTACCGGAATAAAGAATGAGCTATCTAATTTTTACGCTCAATATAAAGAGAAATTGATAAAAAGAGCTGTACACCCTTTTCCAGAATATACACGCAAAAATCTTACAAAAGAACTGGCTGAACTTATAAAATGTAGCGGCCATTAGAAAATTGAAATTTTCAAAAGTTTATTTGCTTTCTATCGTGATATTGACAACAAATATTCAATGAATTATAATTAACCAATGAAGAAAAACAGAGAAATTGCTGCGATCTTTAATCAGATTGCCGACGCCCTTGAGTATAAGGGTGAAAATGTCTTCAAGGTTGTAGCATATCGGAAAGCAGCACGGGTGCTTGAAGAAATGACTGAGGATGTTGAAGAACTACTGAAATCTGGACGACTAAAAACTCTCCCGGGAATTGGCAAAGGTATGGTTGAAAAGATAGCAGAATATTTGAAGACCGGCAAGATGCAAAAATATATTGAGGCCACAAAAGGAATTCCTTCTTCGCTTCTTGAACTACTCAATATCCAAAATCTTGGCCCAAAGACACTTGCACTTGCAAATAAACACCTTGGTGTAAAAGATCTCCGTGATTTAAAAAGGGTAATTGAAGACGGCAGTCTTGCAAAACTACCACAAATGGGCGAAAAGAAAGTAGAGAACATTAAAAAGGGCATTGAATTATATGAAAGGAGTCACGAAAGACTCTCCATTGCTATTGCTGAATCAGTTGCTTCAAATGTTGTTGAGTATCTAAAAAAGAACGCACCGGTCCTGCAGATTTCACCTGCTGGTTCTTTGCGCAGATGGAAAGAGACAATTGGTGACATTGATATTCTTGTTACAGGTAAAGACCATAAAAAAATTGTTGATGTATTTACCAAATATCCAGAAGCAGAACAGGTGATCTCTGCCGGTGAGACAAAGAGTTCAATCCTCGTTCAGGGTGGTATTCAGGTGGATATAAGAATCGTGGATAAAAAATCTTACGGTGCCGCATTGCAGTATTTTACTGGTTCAAAGGCACATAATGTGAAATTAAGAAGTATTGCAGTAAGTAAAAAATGGAAGTTAAATGAATATGGACTTTTTGAAGGAACAAGGGCAATTGCTGGCGAAGATGAGGAAAGCGTTTACAAAAAACTTGGTTTGCAATGGATTCCTCCGGAATTGCGCGAGGACCGCGGGGAAGTAGAGCTTGCGTTCCAAAACAAACTGCCCAAACTTGTAGAGATCTCTGATATAAAAGGTGACCTTCAGATGCATTCAAATTATTCTGACTCCTCAGCGACAATTGAACAACTTGCTATTTATGCCCAGCAGATGGGATATGAGTATATTTTAATTACCGACCATTCCCGTTCGGCAAAATACGCCCATGGGCTTGAGATTGAAAGATTATATAAACAATGGGAAGAAATCGATACATTGAATAAAAAATTCAAAAACTTCAGAATCCTGAAAGGAATTGAAGTTGATATTTTACCAAATGGCAAACTTGATTATCCTGACAAAATTTTAAAAGAACTGGATATGGTTGTAGCATCAATCCATCAGGGATTTTCAAAGAATGTTACAGAAAGAATTTGTTCCGCTATGGAGAATCCTTATATTGATATAATCGGTCATCCAACAGGAAGATTAATTTCTAAACGCGAAGGGTATACAGTTGATATAGAAAAAGTAATTAAAAAGGCAGCTGAGACCAAGACAATTTTAGAATGTAACGCCTACCCCGACCGTCTTGATTTGAATGATGTGAATTTAAAAAGATGTAAAGACCTTGGTGTAAAAGTAAGTATTGGTACTGATGCCCATAGCGTAGAAGAACTGAAATGGATGAAATTTGGTGTTGCAACCTGCCGGAGGGGTTGGCTTGAAAAAGATGATGTTGTAAATACTTATCCCATAGAAAAACTTTTAAAATTAAAGAAGATAAATCAGAAATAGATTCCAAAGGCTCTCAAAGTCTGAATAATTTGATTATGTAATATTACTACAATTGCACCACCAGCACTTAAAAACGGACCAAAAGGAATAGGGTTGTCCTTGCTCTGATGTGTTATGCCAAGATAAATCACTCCGAAAATTGAACCAATGAGTGCCGCAATAAATATTGCCGGTATAACCATTGGAAATCCAGTAAATGCACCAATCAAAGATACAAGATATACATCGCCCATCCCCATCACTTCTTTTTTATAAACCCATCCGCCAATAACCCTGATTAGTAGAATAAGCCCACCACCAAACAATGCTCCAATTAAACCAGGCAGGAAATTGTGATTCAGAAATTGATAAACTACTCCAATAAATATTCCGGGCACTGATAAGATATCCGGAATTAACTGGTGTGTAAAATCTATGCCCGATATAACTATCAATAGTATAAAGAAGATTGATATAAAAAAGAAGTTAAGATTAAATGAAAATTTTGTGAATGACCAGAGCAAAAATAGTGCGGTTATTAATTCGACTACTGGATACTGAAAAGAAATTGGATTTTTACAATCACTGCATTTGCCACCTAAAAATATGTAACTCGCTATTGGAATGTTCTCATACCACTTTATTGATTTCTTACAATACGGACAGAAAGAGCCGGGTTTTACAATAGATAGACCCCTCGGCATTCTATAAATCAGAACATTCAAGAAACTGCCGATTGCGGCACCGAAAATAAAAATTGCGATGGAGTAAAAAATCCTCAAGTTACAGACCTTTTTCCTTCAGGTCGTAATAAACTGCAAATGAATCAAGGCATTTACAGATAGATTCCATGCTTTCTCTGATAATCGCGAGAACATCATCTTTAGGACATTGCATAACTTTAGGGATTGCTAAAACTGCTTTTTTTAAACTGGGAATAAGATTTGAATTGATGATATCATGCTCAGCAAGACTTATGAAAACATCTGCGTTATTAAGGGGTTCGCGATAATCATTTTCAACGATTATCTTATTACCTACATCAACAAGGGTCTTTGCCAATCCATAAAATAGATATTTTATCTTTTCACATAATTTTATCTGATCTTCGGGACTGTATTTATCAAGCTTTCCAGTAACTGTCTTTATTTCTTCAATATTCTTTTGCATCATTTCATAAATCTCTTTAAATCTCGCGGTATCCATAATATTACATTATATATGTAAATTCGTTTATGTCAATAAACTATTTAGTTGACTCCTCTCCACTTTTATTAGGTGATTTCTTCAGATTCAATAAACCTTTAAAAATTTCGTCAGATGTATTGGCAGACCTCGGTTTACAAATTTTAAATGCCGAGTAAATTCGACCAATACATTTAAATTATGTTGATATGTAGCCCTCAACTATATCCTCTCCCCGCAAAGCGGGGAGAGGGAAAGGGTGAGGGGAAAGATATTCTGAAAAGAGAAGAAAATGGAGAGGAATCAGGCACAACTACTTATTGACACATAATATTTTTTAGGTATAATTTATATCTTTATAGGAAAGGAGGCTAATGCCAACAATAAATCAATTAGTTAGATTCGGACGAAAAAAGGTCGTCAAAAAAAGTCGGGCTCCAGCGTTGACTGGTTGTCCTCAAAGAAGGGGTGTTTGCACAAGGGTTTATACAACGACCCCTAAAAAACCAAATTCTGCCTTGCGCAAGGTGTGTAAGGTGAGGATGACAAACGGATATGAGGTTACTGCCTATATTCCTGGTGAAGGGCATAACCTTCAGGAACATTCAATTGTTCTGGTACGCGGTGGCAGGGTTAAGGATTTACCTGGAGTACGTTATCATGTTGTGCGCGGAAAATACGACGCGGCAGGTGTTGAAGATAGAAAAAAGAGCCGTTCCCTCTATGGAGTGAAAAGGCCCAAGGCGGCTGCATCATCTTAGGGAGGTAATATGGGTAGAAGAAGAAGGGCGACGATTAGAAAGATTCAACCCGATCCAAAATATAATAGTGTGCTCGTGAGCAAGTTTATAAATAACCTTATGTGGGATGGAAAAAAGAGCATTGCCCAGAAGATTTTTTATGGAGCAATTGAGCGTATAGAGAAGATAACGAAAGAGGATGGACTTGCGGTCTTTGAAAGGGCACTTAACAATGTGAAACCAATCCTTGAAGTCAGACCAAGAAGGGTTGGTGGGGCGACCTATCAGATACCAATGGAAGTGAGACCAAATCGTAAGGAAAGCCTTGCGATAAAGTGGATTATCCAATCTGCGCGGGAAAGACCTGAACATAGAATGGAAGAAAGGCTTGCCCAGGAAATTATCGCCGCCAGCAGAAACGAAGGAAACTCAATAAAGAAAAGAGAAGAGGTTCATAAAATGGCAGAGGCAAACAAGGCATTTGCACACTTCCGCTGGTAATATGGATATTAAAAGATTAAAATCTTCGGCAAAGATTGTACTTGATCAATGTCTGGGAATTAAGAAGGGAGAAAGAGTTGTCATAGTTACTGATAAACCCTGCAAAAAAATTGGTGAAGTTCTTTGGGACCAACTTATTGACAAAAAGAATGCTTATTTGATAGAAATAGCTCCAACGGGTGGACATGGTAAAGAGCCGCCTCCCCTCATTGGTGAAATTTTGAGAAAGTGCGATGTCTTCATTATTCCAACAAGCTTCTCGTTGACCCACACCCAGGCACGTATTCAGGCGACAAAATCAGGGGTCAGAGGTGCTACAATGCCTGGGATCACTGCTGAGCTTATGATGCGCACATTGAATGCTAATTATCATAAGATTGCCCGCTTGACAAAAAAAATGGAAGCATTACTAACAAGAACAAAAGAAGTTCTGATTAAAACCGGTAACAATGAATTATATTTAGATATCTCTTCGCGAAAAGGGCATCCTGATACCGGAATTATCAGAACCCCGGGCAGTTTCTCAAATCTTCCTGCTGGTGAATCTTATTGTGCACCAATTGAGGATAAATCAGAAGGAAAGGTGATAATTGATGGTTCGTTTGCACCAATCGGTCTCCTTAAAAAGCCAGTTATTCTTACTTTAAAATCCGGTAAAATTACGAAACTTGAAGGAAATAAGGAGCTTGAGAAGATATTTGAGGAGGCCGGTGAAAAAGGCAGGGTCCTTTGCGAATTGGGGATAGGTACCAATTATAAAGCAGTTATCACTGGTAATGTCCTTGAAGACGAGAAAGTTATGGGAACAATTCATCTTGCCTTTGGCAACAATTTAGGATTTGGTGGAAGGAACGATGCAAAGATACATCTTGACGGTGTGATTAAAAAACCCTTGGTATGGTTTGATAAAACATTAGTAATAAAACAGGGTAAGATTGTCATTTAATCATTGACTTGGATACTTTTAATAAATTTTCTCTTAAACCTTCCTATTTCGCGAATTAATTTTGAAGGTAATTATTCTATCAAAACAAGGGAACTTTCCCAGATAATTTTTTCGCGCAAAAACGAATTGTTCAGCGATTTTAATTTAATCCAGGATGTTAACCGCATTACCCGCTTTTATAACAATCGTGGTTTTTTTAATACAGAGGTTGAACCAGTTATAAAAGAATCTAACGGTAAAATTGAAATCGTTTTTAAAATTTTTGAAGGTAGCAGACCGCGGATAAAAGAAATCCGATTTTTAGATGGCGAAAAAGATTTACATCGTTTTTTGGAAATTGAGAAAAATGAATTTTATATTCAAGAAAAAATTAAAAAATCTGCAGATCAGATTGAAAATTATTATAAGGATATTGGATATGCGTTTGCCCGGGTAAATACGCGCAGTATCCCTGATTCTGGAATTTTGACTTTTGAAATCCAGAAGGACAAAATTTTTTATATAAATGATATTTCCATCAAAGGGCTTAGATTTTGCAATCCATCTGTAGTCTATCATGAGATTGAGATAAAACCTGGTGATACCTACAGCAAAAAGAAAATTTTCAATAGCCAGTTGCGCATCTATCGCTTAGGTTTTTTTAGTACTGTTGATATTGATATGATTAAAGTCTCTGAGGATTCATTGGATATCATATTCAATTTAAGAGAATTGAAATCCAGAATTCTCAACTGGGGTATTGGTATATCTATACCGTTGAGTTTCATTATTTCTATTGGACTTGAGGAGATGAATCTTTTTAATGTCGGACATCGTTTTAAAATTCAGCCTTCTTTTAAGATAAATATAAAAAAAGAGTGGGAGACAAAATTTGATTTTATCTATGCTATTCCTTATTTTACAAAATTAAGATTGAGTCCGTCCATTTTACCCTTTTACTGGTATGAAAACAAACAGGATTTTATCAGGAAATCCTGGGGTTCAGAATTCAGGATTTCAAAGATTTTTAGCGAACACATCCAAGCGAACATAGCAAATAAGTATAAATATGTAGCTATGGATATGAAGGCTGAGTTACCAGATACTTTTTCAGGAACAACCAACAGTATGAAATTTCAATTGATGGGTGATTATCGTAATGAATTTTTCAATCCTGTTTCTGGTATATACTTTGTTCCAATTTTAGAATATGCTGGTGGTATATTGGGTGGATCTAATCATTATATTCGTTTTGAAACAGAAGCAAGGTATTACAAAAATTTTTTATTAGGCAAAAGAAATATCATTGCCCAGCGATTAAAATTTGGTATTATCATTCCTACTGACGGTGTAAGTCTTGATGAAAAATATTATCTTGGTGGTCAGTATAGCCTGAGGGGGTATCCAGAAAAATCAATTGGACCAGATTCTTTACAGAGTGAACATTATGGAGAAGTTTTGATTAATTTCAACATAGAGGACCGTCTAACTATATTTAAAAACTGGGGTTTTGTAGTATTCTTTGATATGGGATATCTTG
>JBDRWA010000007.1:0-31109 GCA_039802145.1 Caldifarciminota bacterium
CGTCTTCAATATTTTTGATTGGTTTACCCCATTCTGGGAAATAATCTTAATGGTGATAGCCTTTGCGATGCTTACCCGTATTGCCCAGAAAGAAAAGGAAGCAGAAAAGGAAAAACTTGTTGAAAAAATTCAGGAGCTTGAGGCACAGTTAAGTAAATATGAAAAGAAAGCAGAATAAGGAGAAATTTATTGAGATTATTTTTAATCCTTTAAACTCCAATTTTAACTCAATTAAAATTTCAAAATGTTTGAATTCCATATATGTAAAGAACTCCGTGATAGATTAAATTTTGAAGTTGCACTTTTTCAGTTAAATGGTAATGTAATATTCACTGACCTATCGGCAGTTAAAAGATTTGTAAACAAATGGAACAATAATAGAAGGAAACAAAGAAAAGAGCCGGTTAGCCCAGCAGATGTAAATGCGATGGGCCTTATTGATGAAATACTCCATCTGGTAGTCCAGAGATACCAAATAGAGAAAAATCCTGATGCTTTTAAAAAGGCACTTGATTACTTAAATAAAAAAATCAGCAGGGAGAAAATGCATAATACAATTAAAAAATTTGTCGAACTATTCCCTTCTTTATCTGTATATACAAAAAGAGAAACCGTGGATGAATATCTGCAAGGAAATACAGACAAAATTCCAAATGTCATAATTATATTACAGGAAATCTTAATGCTTAACCTGGCAAATGAAAATCCTGCATTTGCACCATTCAAAGAACTATTTGATGATAGTGAGCTGAAAAATTTAACTTTTTATAAAGAAATTATCACGCAGATGGAAGACTTCTTTAAGAATGAGCCAGTTTATGGACCTTATAATCAAACTTTGATCGAACTTTTAAAATCACCAATGCGTGCATCACCTTATTCCCTCTCTGGTCAATTATTATATATTAAAGAACACTGGAAAGCGATACTATCTGCGGAATTGATTGAACGAATAACTATGCGCATTCTTGTTTCACTCGATTTCATCCGCGAAGAGAAAAAGGAAAGACTAATAGGTCATGGTATACCACATATTTTAGAATTTACACCAGGGACTGAAATATATTCTGACCTTCATTCTGATGAACCACGATTCAGCCCGGATACGGACTGGATGCCAAAGGTTGTTATGATTGCTAAACATACCTATGTATGGTTACACCAGCTGAGTAAAAAGTACAAAAGAGAAATCAAAAGGTTGGATGAAATTCCTGATGAAGAATTAAAAATACTCAGCGAATGGGGATTCAATGCAATCTGGCTCATCGGCATATGGGAGAGGAGTAGAGCATCAGCAAAGATAAAAAGATTGTGCGGTAATCCCGAGGCGATTGCTTCTGCGTATTCTATATATGATTATGAAGTCGCCCATGAAATCGGTGGTAACGAAGCCTTCAATAATTTAAAACAAAGGGCACTGAATTTTAATATCAAACTCGCGGTTGATATGGTTCCGAATCATACTGCAATTGATTCAAAATGGATAAAAGAACATCCAGACTGGTTTATCCAACGAGAGACCCCTCCATTTTTCAATTACCGATTCAATGGTCCAAATCTCTCTGATGACCCTGAGTTTGAAATTTATATTGAAGATGGATACTACAATAGAACCGATGCGGCAGTGGTATTTAAATTTGTTGAGAAGAAAACGAATAAGGTAAGGTATATCTATCATGGCAATGATGGCACAAGCACACCCTGGAATGATACTGCCCAGTTGAACTTTCTTTTACCCGAAGTGCGCGAGGCAGTAATACAAAAAATCATTAATATTGCAAGAAAATCTCAAATCATAAGGCTTGATGCAGCAATGACTCTGACCAAAAGGCACTATCACCGACTATGGTTTCCAGAACCGGGAAAAGGTGGAGATATTCCTTCAAGAACTGAATATAGTATGACCAAGGAACAATTCAACAGATTATTTCCAAAGGAGTTCTGGCGCGAGGTCGTGGACCGAATATCTGTTGAGGCGCCAGATACATTGCTCCTTGCTGAAGCATTCTGGTTAATGGAAGGGTATTTTGTCAGAAACCTTGGGATGCACCGGGTTTATAATAGTGCCTTTATGAATATGCTTAAAATGGAACAGAACAAAGAGTATCATCAGGTATTAAAAAATGTCTTAGATTATAATCCGGAGATTTTGCGCAGATTTGTCAATTTTATGAGTAATCCTGATGAGCTTACTGCAATCCAGCAGTTTGGCAAGGAAGATAAATATTTCGGTGTGTGCATAATGATGGCGACAATGCCTGGATTATGTCTGTTTGGTCACGGGCAGGTTGAAGGATTTCAGGAGAAATACGGTATGGAATACAGTCGTTCTTACTGGGATGAAAAGATTGATGAATACTTGGTAAAGAGGCATGAAAGAGAAATATTTCCAATATTAAAGAAGCGGCACCTTTTCAGCGGCGTGAAGTATTTTAACCTTTATGATTTCTATGAAAAAAGCGGATTTATCAACGAAAATGTTTTTGCATATTCAAATGGAAGTGAGCAGGAAAAGGTTCTCGTCATTTTTAATAATCGTTATCAAGAAACACAGGGCTGGGTGAGGGGTTCGGAAAGATTTAAGACAAAAAATCTATGTGAAGGGTTAGGGTTGAAGGTTATTAAAAATCTATATTATCTCTGTCGCGACCATAAAGAAAATCTTCTTTATCTCATTGACCCCCTGATTATCAAAGATAAAGGATGGTTTCTTAAACTCGGTGCATATAAATACCATATCTTTACCGAATTTAAAGAAGTATGGGATAACGAGTATCAAGATTACAGTATGTTATTCAAATTTTTAAATGGTAAAGGATTTTTGAATCTTGATTGGGCAATGTCGGGAATGAAGACGCTGCATAGGATTTCTAAAATAAGAGAATATCCTCATATCTCAAGTATCATTTCTTCGGATTTTTCATTATCTTATTTAATAGAAAACATCATTAAAAATTCTACTTCATTCCAAGATTTATTTCTTTATACACCATTTGTTAATATTATTAAAAAAGGTCATAAAATATTTGATGATGACTTTAAAATCGTTGATTTCTTCCAATCCAATGAAGTTAAAGATTTTATATTGGTTCATACTTACGAAGATATAGAATGGTTTAACAAAGAACGATTGGAACTGCTACTATCTTGGATATTAATTGATAATCTTGCACAGCAGATAGAAAAGGAAGGGCAAATTGTCTCTGAAAATTGTAGTAATTATTTTATTAAAATTGAAAACTTGTTGAAATCTTCATCTTTATGTGGTTATCAATATAGAAAATTTTTAAATTCCTTGACTCAAATGAAAAATTATATATAATCAACAAAGGAGGCAAAATGAAAAAAGGAGCAATAGCCGTCTTATCTATAATCGCTTTGCTCAGTGCTTTTGACCTGAGCGGTCGGATTGGCATGGGATTAGGTTTTACGCCCGATGTATATCTGGAATCTGAAAATGGAATAATTACCCTGCCAGTCATTGATCTTGCAGTTACAAGAATCGGTCTAAAACCCAATCTTTCTCTTGAGCCAATATTTCAGTTCAACCTAAGAAATGCAAATGATAATACAAGCGTTGGTTTTGCACTCTCTGGGTTAGCAAACTATTTAATAAAGGGGCATCAAAAAACAAATCTTTATGCCAAGGTTGGGTTTGGATTTATGCTATATTCGCCAGGTGGTGGCGCAGATTCAGAATTTGGCTTCAATCTTCCATTCGGATTTGGACTTGAGCATTTTGTGAGTGAGCATTTCTCACTTAATCTTGCTGCCCTCAGTGGATTTACATTTATTTCAAATCCACCTGTTGGCGGCGATTCATATATGGAAGTCAAAATCGGCAATGCCAAACCATTTGCATTTTATCTACTCTGGTATTATTAAAATATAGTACAAAGGTTAGGGTTAAGAAGTTGGAAATATCTGAATAAAAGCCAGCGTCTTACCCCTAACCAAAACTATTTTATTAATGTCCTACAAATATCTCAACCACACTGCTGATTTAGGTATTGAGGTAAAAGGGGAAACATTAGAAGAACTATTCATAAATACTGCAAAGGCAATATTTGAAACCCAGATAAGAGGGACAATATTAATCAAGAAAAAACTAAATTTTGAAATTAAGAGTTCTTCACTTGAAGAACTGCTCATTGAATGGTGTAGAGAATTGATATACAATTTTTCAGTAAATGGATTTATTCCAAAAACCTATGATGTTAAAATTACTAAAGGTTATAACCTTAAAGCAGATTTATGTGGTGATGTATTTGATAAAAATAGACATAAGATAAAACTGGAAATTAAGAATGCTACATATCACAACTTGAATATAAAAAATTTAAAAAAGGGATATCGCGCAACGATTATCTTTGATGTATAATATTTTGATTAAATAATTCCATTTTGGTAAGATTATTTTTTAATTAAATCGGACTATTGAAAAAATCCTTAAACTGGATATAATTTTAAAAAGGAGAAAAAATGAAGAAAATTATATTGTTAGTCATACTATTTGCTTTAGTTGCGCAGGCAAAAGGTATTAGAAGAACAGGCTCTCTTGTGGAACTCGGTCCTAAGGCAAGTTTTTATATTGGTGAGGATGTATATTTCGGGATTGGTGGAGAATGTGTTGTCAACCCGGTTAAATCTTTTGGCATAAGGCTGAATATTACTGAAGTAATCTTTGGCAATGGGACTGAGTTCTATTTAAATTCAGGTGGTATCGCTTTCAGTGGCATGTCCTTTGATGGACTATTCTATATTCCAATGGCTGGTATTGAACCTTATGTTCATGGTGGATTTGGATTTGATATCTTTGACCCATCAGGTCCCGCTGATACCAACACATTCTTTTCATTCAGATTTGGAATGGGACTGAATTATTCAATAAATCCTTCAACAAAGGTATTTGTTGAACCAGGGATTATTTTATATGATGCAGGCAATACCGAGACTATGTTCAGACTTTCCTTTGGTGCAAGATTCGGGATTTTATAAGTATGATTGATGAGACGATTATTTCACGGGCAATCATAGAGACCTATTTAAATGACCTCTTAAATTATGTGGAATCGGATGTAATCATTGGAGGTGCAGGTCCTTCTGGATTATGTGCAGGTTATTATCTTGCGAAACAAGGGATAAAGACTGTTCTTTTTGAGAGCGCACTCAAACTTGGTGGTGGTATGCCGGGTGGCGGTATTATGTTTAATAAGATTGTCGTCCAGAAACAGGGAATGGAAATTCTTGAAGAATTTGGCATAAGATATAAAGAGTATGAAAAGGGTTATTATGTTGCGGATTCACTTGAAGCAACTGCCTGTCTTACTGACCGGGCATTGAAACAGGGATTGAAGATTTTCAATCTTTTAAAGATTGAAGATGTGATGATAAGAGAAGACAGAGTCTGCGGTGTGGTAGTAAACTGGACCAGTGTTGATATTGCCAAACTCCATATTGACCCGATTACATTTAAATCAAGGGCAGTGATTGATGCTACAGGACATCAGTGCGACATTGTGCATATCGTGGAGAAAAAAAGCGGCGGGAGGCTTTTGACTGTTTCGGGCAAAATTGAAGGCGAAAAGTCAATGTGGGCTGAGGTGGCGGAAAATCTGACTTTAAAGAACACACGCGAAGTCTACCCTGGCTTATATGTTTGTGGTATGGCGGCAAATGCAGTATTTGGCGGACCAAGGATGGGCCCGATATTTGGCGGTATGTTATTATCCGGTAGGAAGGTGGCTGAAATATTAATAAAGAAACTGAAGTAGAAGATAAATTAATTTTATTCATTATTCTCCAAAATATTTTTTCAAAGATCGCCAAAGCAATAAATGTATATCACCAGAACTTAAAACTTATTTCCCGAAATAGCTGGCTATTCCTCTCTGGAACATTCTTTATGGGAATGGGATTCTCCGGATTTATGTTATTATTCAACCTTTATTTAAAATCAATAAATCTTGGAGAAAGTAAAATCGGTAACATAATCACCGCCAGCACCATTGGCACCCTTATAATGGCAATTCCCGCATCACTCATAATCAAAAAGTTATCCATCAAAAAGATTCTATTATCTTCAACACCAATCGCACTTATCTGTTATTTCATACAGGTTTCAACGAATAGTTACCAGACCATAATATGGGCAAGCCTTATCTCCGGAGTTGCTTCGGTTTTTTTTCAGGTCACTGCAGCACCCTTCTTTATGCGCAATTCAACACCGAAAGAGAGACCTTATCTATTCAGCCTTAATTTTGCATCAGCCCTTGTTGCCGGGATTATCGGTAGTATTCTCGGTGGGATTCTGCCGGGGATTATTGAGCGATACGGTCTCTCAGCAAATCTTACATATCGTTATACATTATATATATTTGGTGGACTTGTTATGATTGCTTTTATTCCCTATTTAATGATAAATGAAAAGGTTAAAAAAATATCTGAACCGACTGAAAATTTTTTCCAATTTAAAACACAAACTTCAATCATTGCGAAACTATTTTTGCCCAATTTAATTACCGGACTCGGTGCAGGATTGAGCATTCCATTTATAAATCTATATTTTAAAAACTGGTTAAATATCCCAACGAATCTCATCGGTTTATATTTCAGTATGTCGCAGTTTTTGATGATCACCGGCCTGCTCCTTGCTCCTCTTATTTCAGAAAAGATAGGTAAAATAAGAACCGTCTTCTTTTCGCAAATTTTTTCTATCCCATTTTTAATAATAATGGGTATTACAAAAAATATTCCACTTGCGGTTATCTCTTTTCTGTTAAGGGCAGCACTTATGAATATGGCGCAACCACTATTTACAAATTTTGCTATGGAAAGAGTCCATAAAGATGAGCAACCTCTTACCAATGCCTTGCTCGTTATCGCCTGGACCGCAGGCAGAGGATTGAGTGCAAGTATCGGTGGTCTTTTGATTGAACACCTGGCATCTTACGGACCACCATTCTTCACAACAAGTTTTCTTTATTTATTATCGAGTATTCTATTATTTGTCTTCTTCCGCTGATCAAAATTATACTGCTGGATAAATATTCCTACAATAATAAGAATTAGCCCGAACACCGTTGCAGACAAAATTTTTTCTCCCACGGTCAATCTAATTACAATGAGCGAAAGGAATGGAACCAGATAAATCATATTACTAATCTTTGCGGTTGTTCTCGACAGACTTAATGCCTTTAGCCAGAAGTAGAAAGATATCCCCATTTCAAAGATACCGATATAGATTCCACCTATAATACCGTAAAGATTGGGAATAAATTTTTCTTTTACTATCAACATTGATACTAAGATATAAAATGTTCCAAAAACAAAATTTGTTAAAAGTTTTACAATCGGATCCCGCGGGTCTTTTAGATTAAATATCCAGTAGAATGCCCAGATAAAGGCACTGCCTAAGGCAAGCAATACACCGGGGACACTGGAAAATTTAAGAGTAGTCAATTCACCACGGGTAGATATTAAGAGCACCCCTGAAAAACTTATAAAAAGGGCAATGATACTCTTCAATCCAACCTTCTGTTTGAGTATAATTGCCGAAAGAAAAGCAAGAATGATTGCCCAGGTTTGATTCAATGGCTGTGCCTGCTGGGCAGGTAATAAAGAATAGGCCTTAAAAAGGACGAGATAATATAGAAATGGATTAAGAAATCCAAGGAATAAAGAATTTAACCAACCTTTTTTGAATGTTGTAATAAATGTCTTTATCCGTCCTTCAAATAAAAATATTAAAAACAACACAATCGTTGAACTTAAAGATGACCAGAATACAAGTTGTATAAAATTTAAATACCTGAGTGTAATCTTAAATGCTGAAGCAACCGTTGCCCAGAATAGAACAACTAATAAAGCAAATATATATGCCTTTTTCTCATTCTCCATAATGTTATTGTACTGAAACAAAGAGATATATCAAGCCTTAAATGATTTACAGTACATTCCTTCCAAATCAGACTATCAATCCTGCTTCGTTCAAAGTCAGAATGAGATAAATGAAGTTACTTAAGAATTTTATAAAAGCCTCACAGATTAAATCAAAAAGATAAGAGATTTTTTTCTGTTCGTCTCAATACGGGTTAGCGGTAAATCGGTAGGGAGCCGACAATGCCCTGGACTTTTTATAAGAGAGTTTCTCTAATCCCCTCTATCCCCCTTTAGAAAAGGGAGATAGAGGGGATTTAATAATATTTTTTCAGCAGCAGGAAAGCGATGCTTGGGCTGAACAGACAAACAAAAAAGGCGTGGCAGAAGCCACGCCCTTTGAATAGCAAACCTGAAGGTTTGCCCTACATTTTTACCTTACTACAATCTTTCCATTCGCACTCAGTGCAGAACTGATGAATCTGTAGAAATAAACACCAGATCTTACACGATTGTTATTATTATCCAGAAGATTCCATTCTACAGTTTGAGTTTTACCCGTGCCATTTCCTTCAATCCTTTTCATCTCGCGACCAAGAACATCAAAAATCACAATCTTCCATTCAACACCCTTATTGATGTTAAACTGAAATCTCGTTCCATTTACACAGGGATTCGGGGTGGGAGAGATTTTTGATACTACATTTTCATTATTAGATTCTTCAAATACTGTGAGGTTGGTTACCTTAATAAATCCCGCCTGATACACTTCGCGTGTGGAATTATTCTGTATCCAGGTTACAATGTTGCAGCGATTGACATTCCAGCCTGATTGGATTGTGAAATTTTGCGAGACCGTTACTGAATCACCCGCTGGAATTGTCACTTGTTGGCCAATCTGGTTTGGGACATAATCGCGTGCAACATGATTATGCCACTGGTCACCGTATGGAGTAACATAATAGAGGCTATCTTCAGTAATAACAAAATAGACATAGGCAGTAACTGATGCTGTTGAATCATTGCGAAATCTTGCATAGATGGTTCCTGAACCAGAGCCGTAATTTCCCCACATTGATATGCGCATTGGGGATGATTGATTCATTCTTGCGACAATATAAGATTGCCAGGAGCTATAACTACTGCCTTCTGGCGTGCCATCAAGAATAAGGTTGGGCGTATACCAATTTGAACTTGGGTAGTATTGCATCCGGGCATATGCCTCTGGACAATATAACGGATAGCTGCTATTTAGATGCATCTCAATTGCGGCAATGCGTGTGGGATATTGCACACAGATATTGTCCAGCGTACCGCTGGCAGCAACACAGGATGATCAGCTCTCTTGATAGAATTCTTCACACAAAACCACCCGCTGGGCAGAAAAAGCAAGCAGTGAAATGCCCAGCAGTAATAATAAGTATTTTGACATAAAACCCCCTTTCACTAAAATTTTACTTGTTTTTTAGCTTATGTCAAGAACTAATTATTTCCTTTAAGTAGAATTACTTTCTCAATTTTAGTGAACTCACCAGAATCAAGTTGCACAAAGTAGATACCCGCAGGAAGCTTATGACCTTCATTATCATCGCCAAACCAGGTGATACTGGATTCATGATTCAGGATACAGGATTCAAGATTAAATGACTTAACAACGCGACCCGAAATATCATAGATCTTCAAACGAATATCTTGCATCCGGTATCCAGCATCGTGTATCATGCATCTGATATTTATCTTATCGTTGAACGGATTCGGTGTTACCTGCAGATATATCTTTTGGAGCCCTTCTTGCTTATTCTCTTCAACAGGTAATTGGAATATTCCGAAGAAATGAAGGATGGAGTCAAGCAAGGCAGCACGGGTAGAGACACCCCCACCATCTACGAGTGCACCAAGTTCAAAAGAAGTTCCCACAGTCCTATATGTTCCGGCATCGCGGGCAACACCACAATTATAAACATTGTCAACATCCTCAAAGATAAGAAAGGCACCAGTGCCGCTCGGACTGATATGGTCCATATAGCTATTTTCTCCTGAATAATTGAAGTACATTTGATTTGTAAATGTACCGATTTGTCCCTGTATAGGACCTAAGTCACCCACACCGTCAGCGTCCGCATTAATTCCAAACAATGAGCAGAAATTATAGCCTCCAACCAACGGGTCATAATACCAAACATCGCCACCTTCAAGATATAGTCTGCCACCATTATTGACATAGTCGACGAGTGCTGTTGCCTCGGGGCTTGATGCACCAATTACATAATTATTAGGGTAGATTCCCACACAAACCAAAATTGCGCGATACACACTGAGGTCAGTCGTAGGCAGTGTTGTTGAATATAGACCACTGTAGCCGAGGGATGTCAAGATATTATGCATTGTCTGTCCCGGCGTGGCAGTCGGGTCAGGATTCCAGACCAGATAATGATATAAACCAACCGTGAGACTAAAGAAAAAGGTATCAACAAAAGTCCCCTGGGTTGTTATCAAGTGGAATTGAGCAATATGTCCCTGCGGGGTTGAGGCACTGACATTCACAACATAGGGGTCAGAGATATTCTCCTTTGTGCTGTCAATAAGAATCGTGCCAAAATATCCAGAATTATCCGTGACTGTAATATAAGGACTCGTTGTTGAGAGTGTAGAATTTAGATTTGTAAAATTCGCACCACCGATATTTTTTAGAAACGCAGTGATATTTGCTGTCTCTCCAGGGTCTAATCTACCATTATTATTTCCGCTCGGGTCATAGACTTTAGACTTAATGAAGGTAAGATAGAGCTGTGTTCCAGAATAATTCAATTTCACATCATCGGCGAAGACCTTCGCCAATTGTGAAGCCCCTCAACAAGTGTGGGCAGTTGTATCATAGAGCGCAATCTCTACCTTTTTCACATTTGCTGGATTGACGCCGGGAAGATTTCCAAGTTCAGTCTGGAGATTGAATGAATAATTATGCCAGAGTGAATCGCTAACTGTTATTAGATGGATTGTTGAAGTGTTTTGCCAGGGACAGGGTGCAGTGAACTGGCAAATTCTGGTTTCTCCAAGAAGTGCACCCGTGGCATTACGGTAAATTATTCTTATTGCTGCGGCAGCGTAAGTCAGAGTATCTGCATTATTATCATATGCATATAACTTTGCCTTTGTAGAAAAAGTAAATTCACTCGGTGTCGTGATATCAATAGTCTGAGAAAGTCTGGCATATCCATTACCAGTACCTTTTTCCACCCGCACTTCATAATCCGGGTCCGGTTCATAGGTTATTGCACGGTCAATGTAGATATATGAGCCACTCTGGGTTGAAGTCCAACCGGTGTTAAGCGCTTCTTCAAAATCACCATTAACCAACCAATTACCAGCGCTAACCAAACCTATCATTAAAAAAATGGGAATCAACATTTTCATAATACCTCCTTTGCTCATAATCAATTTTCCAATAGAGTCTTTCGTGTTTCACCCCCTTCTACTCAATTACACATTTACCCGAAAATACTTGTCTTTTATAAACAATCCGGTAAAAATAAACACCGGGTTTAACTGCGTTTCCTTGCTTGTCTCTCAAATTCCATTTTACTTGTTTTGCATTACCTGAAATATTCTTTATTTCCCTTCCTGTGCAATCATATATTGAAATTTTGTAGTAAAGCACATCGGGAAGGTTAAATTGCACCGAACCATTTCGCAGACATGGATTTGGGAAGACTTTTATTTCTGGCAATACTATTTTGTGATCTTGTTTTTCTTCTATTCCAAGTTCAAGCAAATTCACCATCGCGCCCTGCCATATTTCTTTTGTGGAATCCGGTAACATCACATCATTTTGAATCCAGGTTTTGAGCTTACAATGGGACTTATTCCAGTTGGGATGGGTGGTAAAAGGCATGGTTATCGTTATTGAATCGCCCGGTGGAATTGAGACTGTTGTGCCATTATGGTCGGGTATATAATCCCTGGGCACATTACAATGCCATAATGCACCATTGGGTGCTGGATAAAATAGACTATCTTCAGTTATAACAAATATTACCCTTCCATTGATCGTTGCGGTAGAATCGTTCTTATATGTGGCATAGATAGTTCCGGAGTTATTACCCGGCGAATATTCACCATCAAGATATATTGTCACCGGTGCGGGTTGATTCATTCGATTAACAATCGTGTCTTCCCATAAAGAATAATCCATTCCGCCATGTTGATTTCCATCATACCAGAGCCAGGGGGTAATATATATCCCGTAAAAAGGAGGCGGGTAGTAATGGATGCGGTCGTAGCCTTCCTGCAAAAAGAAGGAATCACTTGCAGGGTAATGGACATCTACTGCTGCAACCCTTCCTGGATGATTGAGTACTATCTGTGCCAGTGTCCCACTGGCTGCACCGCATGAAGTTCAGCCTTCGTCCGTTACCATTTCAGCCACGACGACCCTTGGAGCAGAAAATAGTGAGTTGAATGTTGCAAAAAAAAGGATAAGAATGCTAATTATTGAGATATGTCTCATAGTTCTCCTTCTTAATAATAGACTATAATTATATTCCCTACAATGTCAAGGGGGAAAAATTGCTCAAAAGTCAGCGGAGTAATGAAAAAGTTTGCTCTTACAAACTTAGGTTAGAATTTTCCAAACTTAAAGGTTATGTGCCCTGCTGCGCCACTGAGACTATTATCACTCACTCCATTGAGGTCAGTCCCATAAATATACCGGTATGAACTGCCTATGTCTATACGGAAACATTTTGTAACATTTAGGGTGATTTCTGCCGAAGGTTCAAAAACAAAGAATCCGTCATCATACCAGGGTTCATAAAAAGGTGTTCTATAAGAAATACATCCACCACCAATGAGAGAACTAATGCCGAAATGGACGAGTCTTCTTGACCCAAAAATCAGTTCAAGAATTAATCCGCCGTAACTGAAATCCATAATATAATCTCTTAATGGATAGTTTGTGTGGACATCTATTCTATTAGCAAGTCCGTAGATACCACCGCCAACTGAAAATGTGTGATTGAGAATAATCCCACCGCGACCACCAATTAGACAGGCAAAGTCATCGTTTAACTCAGTAAATTTTATCACCAATCCTCCATATCCACCTTTTTCAACAGGCCCTTTTATCAAAACTTCATCCTGTTTTTCCTTGGGTACAACTTCAATATTCATATGCTTTTTCCCTGAGAAACCAAGGTTGAATAAGATTATAGCTATTAGCAGAATATTCTTCATTTTTATCTCCTTTCACTAACCTATATCGCAAAATTTATGCCAGATTTTTCTATGGAATTTCGTGAGAAAATTATTTTGATGCATTAAAATTATATATTTATCGCACAAATTTTGTGCAATATTTCAAGAGATCAACATTTTCTACCTGCCTGAAATGTTGAAAAATTATTATAAGTGAAACCTTATATACTCTATTTTTTCTCAATGAGCAGGCGATTATAGATGATTAGTAACAACACTAATATGATAACAAAACCTGCAAAAACGTAGTAAAATGGAAGTATATGGAAATTATATACATTATACCAATAAATATCCAGCGAAAGGTATAGGAGTAATGCCTGTATTGATGAAATGATAATTACTACGAGATACACAATCTGAGGATTTCTGTATCTATTTCTCATTGCAAAAAAGACTATAAAATTGGTTACCATTAAAATTACCTGAGGTAGGATGCTCAAATATAAAAAAGATATTTTTGGACTCCAGCCATCTGGATTGCCCTGGATATCAAAATGGGTGGCGATCTTAAGGGGCAATTTATTATAGAGCAAAATTACAATGATTAATGTGATAGTAAAGATTGTATCAGGGATGAGTAAAATTAAAGGGTTCGCCATTTTTACCACTCGTTCTAATTTAATAGGTTCATTGATTGTTATATCTGTATTGATTGCCTTTAAATAATCTATTAATCTTTCAGGCTTATCTGGCGAAATTGCAAAACATCCTTTTTTTGATTTTATAATTAGAATATTTTTTAATCTGGTTAATTGACAATTAACGTTTCCAAAATCTTTTGTAGTATAAATCCCATAATATCCAAACAGACCCCCATTCCCCATTGAGCGCACCGGTTTTAGTTTATTAAAATTTTCAATTTGAACAATGCCTTCAATCACATTGAGTGGGATAGTAATCTTTCTCCCTATTGCTTTTTCAATAACAAAACTTCCGCCTTGAATATAATAAGTTTTTGGGCTCAGGAGATAACTTATAATAATAATGGCAACCATCAATAGTGAAAATAACCATCCAAATGGTATCTGCTTGACCAAAAAGAATAGAGAGAAGAAAATCAACACAGTACCGGTTATGATAGATGTTAACAGAGCTATTGGATCAAGTTTTGCAGGTTTAAACTCCATAATTATTCCAGGTCCACAAGAAATCTTTTTGCCGCATTATTAAGGGCCTGCTCCGGTGTTCTCTCAAGACGCATTGATTCTTCCAGTGCCTCGTTTAAATATATTCTTCCGGTAAACCACTCTTTTGTCTTCGGTTCAGTGCTGGCAAATTCAAGTTGTGCAATAATTTTATCATAATTAGGGTTTTCTGAAAGGAATTTTTGAAAATCTGGTAATTGGGCTACACTGCGGCGCGTTGGTAGATAATAACTTGTGGTCGTCCATTCTATCTGCTGGCGTGGTTCTAAGAACCATTTGATAAATTCCCAGGCAAGTTTTTTCTGCTGGAAACTTGATTTTTTAAACATTCCAATATTTGTTCCGGCAATTACAATGCCTTTATATGTGCCTTGAGGGAAAGGTGCGACTCCCATTTTGAACTTTGGCCTGCCTTTCATAAATGCCCAGGAAACGATTGATGCAGGTATTGTTGCTACATTACCACTCAAGAATTCATCTTGCCTTTGAAACCCAGGATTTAAATAAAATAAACTATCCTTTACTAATTCAACTAAATATCCTAAAACTTTTACACCTGCCCAAGAGTTGAACATTGGTTTTTTTAATTCGGAATTAAACAACTCACCTCCTTCTTGATAAATCATTGAACTGAAGTACCAGACATCAATGGGCCAGGAAGTAGGCCAGATTCTAAACTTTCTCAACTTCTCGCAAACGACTCTAAATTCAATCCAATTTTCTGGGAATTGGTTTATCCCGGCTGAATCAAATAATGTAGCATTATAATAGAACACAGGCAGGCTTTTGTTAAAAGGTAGTGTAACGATTACTGAGTCAAATGTATTATCTTCAATAAATACTGGATAAAAATCCATTAAATTGAAAGATGTATCATTGTTAACAAAATTCTGGAGTGGTTCTAAATATCCGGCTTTAAAAAACTGGTCAGTCCAAGATTCATACATCTGAGCAATGGTAGGTGGTGAGTTTGATGCAATTGCACCCATAAGTTTTTGCGCTAATGCATCATAAGAACCCATCTGTACAGATTTTATTTCACCTTCAGGGTGTAATTGATTGAATTCCTGTATCATCTGTTCAAGTTTTCTACCAATGGGGCCACCCATCACATGCCAGAAATAAACAGTGCATTTTTGTTCTTTACTACAACTTATAAAGAAAAAAATAATTAGGATGTACCTAATCACCATTCAGGACCTATTGTAAAATAGAATTTCCATTTTGAAGGTTCGCCCTTTTCATCAACCCAGTTTTGAAGATTATTCGACCGGGCAAAATCAAGTTTGAAAATCACAAAAAATAGGTTGAATCTTAATCCAAATCCTAAACCCATTTTCAAGTCTTTAAGACGAATGGGGAGGATACCTTCGGATGATTCATATACCTTGAAGGAATCAGAATAAATTCCTGCAAAATCAGCAAATAGGACTCCTCTTATATTTTTGATTTCTATTGGCAAAGGAAAAGCAAGTTTTAGACGGTCAACAAATGGAAATCGGTATTCAAAATTAAAAAATCCCAGATCAGAGCCGGTAAATGTATAATAATCAAAACCCCTGATTGATCCGGGCCCACCGATTGACCATAGTTCATCATCCTTGCCAAAGTTTGCAGCAATAACAAGCCTTGAGGCAAAACTTGCTCTTGGCGAAAGTCTAAAGTAACGTCGGTAATCAAGGATTGAAACTATTATATTGAAATCACTAAATATTGTGGTGTAACCAGTGATACGAGTACGTAATCCATTGATTGGACCAGTCTCACCCCATCTCGCATTATCAAAGATAAAGGAAAGTTCAGGATAAGAAAAATTATATGAAGTATCTGTATAAAAATCTGAATAAAAGTCATCAAAGAAATCCCACCATCTCGTTTCATAAATTTTATACCTGTATAAGCCCAATTCAGTGCGGAAAAATCGTGTCAGTGGGTACTGTAACATAGCGCCGCCACCAAGATAACGCCATATTATAAGGTCATTTCCTTCAGCAAAGTAATTAAGATACTGATAAATGGCAAGACCCAAATCGGTTCGTTTCTTTAAATACCAGTAGATGAAAAATATATCAGAAGAGATCAAATTTCCATAGAAATCAGTGCTGAATTCAATAATATGGTCGCCTAAAATATCACTTAAGACAATCTGTGTCATTCCAGAGAAACCAAGGGGGGTGTAATAAGATGCGCTTGCTACAATATAGTCAAATGTGAATTTCAAACGGTAATTTTTTATCTTTTCCTTATCAGGTTCACCAGCTTCATAAGAATTCTCAGCAATCAATCCACCAATTGTACCACAATCAACCATCTTTTTCAGGGGTTCTTTCACTATACATATATCGTAGCCATAATTATTATAATAACCAAATGCAATTTTATTATAATCATGTGAGATGGAAGGATAATATATACCAGTCAGGATATCAGTTCTTCTAATTATTCTACCCTCATTTAGGGATAGATAATAAAGATTATATGCTGAATCATAATCAGCGATAAAAAACACTCCAGTATCCGCATTGAAAAAAGGAAATGCTACATAAGTGGTTCTTGGTGTAATGCGTGTAATTTCGTCTCCATTTTTAATAAAAACCCCATAATTTCCATATTGATATTCTTCATTTGAATCAGGGCGGTCTGAGACAAAGACTATTTTATTATCCAAAGAAAAATCGGGAAATTTATCAGCATAAATATCATTTGTAAGTCTTTCAAATTTTCCGGTTTTTAACTCAAGTTGATAAATATCAAGATATGAATCCTTAAGTCCACTGAAGATTATCTTTGTACCATCTGAAGAGAATTTGGGTGAATATATCCCATTAAGATTCAATTTAAATTTTTTGTGAACCTTTCCACTTTTTGAATAAATTATATAAAGAACATCTTCTCCCTGTGCCTTTGCGGCAAAACTAATATATCTTTCATCAGGCGACCAGCTTATGCCACCCTGATAAAGATGGAGTCCTTCATATCCTGATGAGTATTCCGCACGGATGAGTTTCTTCAATACCCTGCCGTCAATACTTGAAACTACAATCAATTCTACATTCCCCTGTCGGTCGCTGATGAATGCGATTTTGTCACCATTGGGTGAGATTGCAGATGATGTATTGTAAAATGAACCTGTTTTCTTATGGTCATAAACAATGCGTGCGAAATTTTCAAAATTCTCGTAGAGATTAACCTTAGGCCAGTATTTTAACTGATAATATTTAATCCAGCGGTTATTAAATTCATCAACTCCGATACCGAAGGCACTAACAAAGGCATTATCTAAATTTTTCTTTGCCTTTAAAAGATGTATAAACTCGCTTATCTTCTCTCTACCATATTTATTATTCACATAATTAAAAAATGCCTGTCCCTCTTTATAAATAATGTATCCGCTATAATTGCCAAGGTCGGATAATGGAATTACTTTATTACTCACCACCAAATCACGCATATAGATATCCACCTCAAGATTCCAGCCCTGCGAGAAAAATTCAGCACATCCTTCCATCACCCATAATGGAATTGAATACAAAAAATCACCGGTAAGAATTGCTTCAAGTTTCGATGGAAAGAATATTACAAATTCAAATACATGGGTGAGTTCGTGCACGAGAACATGGCGTAAATCTTCATAATCCCCATTAAATGGTATAACCATACGATTTTTTAAAATTTCAGTGAAGCCTCCAACTGATTCTTCAATTAATTCAAGAGTAATATTTGTCTGAGAAAAATGATTGGGTGCATTATATAAAATCACTGGTATTCTAAAATCAACTTCAATGCCAAAATCTTTACTCAATTGCTCATATCCATCTTCAAGTATATCTTGGGCAAAGTGGGCAATTATTTCGCCACCTTCATAAAAATAAATATCAAAATGGTCGGTTGATAAAATCTTGAAATTGAAATCACGGTACTGAATTTTATTCTGACCGAAGTATTGATTGAAGAAAAGCAAAGTGATAATGAAAGGCATCAATATTATTATAATTAATTCTTATGCATAGTCAAGCGAAATCATAGAGGCGCATCCGGCTCTTGACTTTGATTCAAAAATCGTTAAAATTTCCTTTTTAAGATAAAATTCAGAATTTTTAACATCATCTTTGAAAAAGGAGGTATATGGAATATTTTTTCACTGATGAGGAGCGGGTTTTAAAGGAAAAGGTTCGTAGGATTTCCGAGGAGATAATTCTTCCGGTGCGTGACGAACTTGATAAAAAGGCAGAGTTTCCGCGCGCGATTATAGACAGAATGGCAAAGGAAGGGCTATTAAAGATATTTATTCCTGAAGAATATGGAGGAACCGGGGCGAAGATTATGGATATGAGCATTGCCTGTGAAGAGGTGGCGCGGGTATGTGCTGGTGTTGCCACTGCCTATGCTGTGGGAGCCCTTGGCTCAGGACCGATAATATATTTTGCTTCTGAAGAGCAGAAAAAGAAATACTTACCAAAGATTGCAAGTGGTGAACTCCTCTGTGCATTCGGTCTCACTGAAGCACAGGCAGGGAGTGATGTTGCAAATATTCAAACTACTGCGAGAAAAGAAGGAGATTATTATATACTGAATGGTGTCAAACAATTTATTTCAAATGGCAGTATTGCTGATGTATATGTTGTTCTTGCCTCAACCGATAAATCACGGGGTGCAAGGGGGATATCAGCATTTATCGTAGAAAAAGGAATGCCAGGCTTTGAATTCGGCAAGCATGAAAATAAACTTGGTATAAGAACATCAACCACAACCGAACTTGTATTTTCTGACTGTAGAGTACCTAAGGAGAACCTGATGGGGAAGGAAGGGATGGGATTCATATATACAATGCGGAATTTTGACCGTGCCCGTCCCGGGGTTGGCGCTATCGGTCTTGGTGTAGCACAGGGTGCTTATGAATCAGTATTGCAATTTGCTGCGGAGAAGAATTTACTTGGTAATCAATATATTCAAAGGAAGATTGCGGATATGGCGACTGAGATTGAAGCTGCCAGAACTTTAATCTATACTGCTGCACGTTCTATTGATGCCGGGATAAAGAATACTACAAAACCTGCTTCTTTTTCAAAATTATTTCCATCAGATATTGCAATGAAAATAACTCTTGAAGCAATTGAAATTATGGGTCCTTATGGATTGCTTAGAGAATATAATGTAGAAAAGATGCTACGCGATGCCAAAATAACACAAATTTATGAAGGAACCAATCAGATTCAACGAGGACAGATCGCCCTTGAGATTATAAGAGAAATTGGATATAAAAAGGAGTAAAGATGGAGTTGGCAAAAGAAGTTTTACTATTACAGTCTGAGATTAAAAAATTTGCAAAAGAAGTGATAGCAGAGAAAGTTGATGAATATAATATGCAATACATATTCCCGGCAGAGAATATCAAAAAACTCGGAGAGATGGGTATTCTCGGTTCAACAATTCCTGAGTCTTATGGCGGATGCGCAATTGATACAGTTTCATTCCTTGTATGTCTGGAAGAAATAAGTAAAATCTGCCCGTCTACCGCTCTGGTTTTATTGACTCACAATATGCTGTGTGCATATCCAATTGCTAAATACGGTAATGAAGAACAGAAAAAGAAATATCTATTAAATTTAGCAACAGGTGAGAGTATTGGCGCTTTTGCTGAGACTATAACAGGTGAGCTAAAGATTACTGAAGATAACAATTCCTATAATATCTCAGGAAGAAATCCTATATTATTGAATGGCAGTGCAAATGGTCCATTTATGTTATTTATTGAATATGAAGGTAAGATGATAGCACTGATTGTTGATGAAGAAATCAGTGGGATAAGCCGAAATAAAAAGGATAATATTATTGGGATGAATGCAGGCGGCATAACCGAAGTGATTTTTGATAAATGTAATATTCCGAAGCAAAATCGTCTTGGTGGAGAAGGTGATGGCGAGATGATACTAAATGAGATAAAGTCCATCGCCAATTTAGGATTCTCAGCAATAAATCTTGGGATCTCAGAAGCGAGTATGGAAAATGCCATAAAGTATGCGAAGGAGAGGATACAATTCGGCGAACCAATCATTAATTTTGGTATGGTGAGGGAAATGCTTGCGGATATGGCAACGAAGATTGAGGCAATAAGATTACTCCTCTATGACACCGGAAATTTGAGGGATATGGGTAAAGATTTTATAAAAAATGCTGGAATAGTGCGGTATCTTAGTAATCAAGCAGTCGCGGAGATTACTACAAATGCAATCCAGGTATATGGTGGCTACGGTTATATGAAAGACTATCCGGTTGAAAGGTATTTCCGCGATGCCCAGGTCTCAAGAACTCTTTGTTGTTCAGTCATTGAATTAAAAGAACTGATAGTAAAGGCTTTTTAAATCAACAGATGGATATTTCCGATGTGGGTGTTTTTCATACCATATTTTTCAGCGATTTTTAAAGCCAGGTCTGCATGCTTCCTTGAAGTCTGAGGCAAGTCATTAAAATAAAAATGGGGATAAAAACCTAAAAAAGACCAGGGGATCTCTTTATTGATTAAACTCAAAAATTTTGCCATTTCAATTATTTCAGATTCATCTATGTAACCGGGAATTAAAAGTGTGCTCACAATTAGAATTGGTGGCTTTTCTCTTTTTCCTATGTATTCTGCAACAAGTTTTATATTTTCTTTTGTATTTTTATTTGATACACCACACAATGCAATATTCAATTCCTCTGAAAATGTTTTGAAATCAATCTTTATACAGCCGTTTGTTTCAAGCGCAATTTCAACCCATTCTTTCATTAAAACAGGTGAAATTGAACCATTCGTCTCCCAGCAAACCCTGAATTTTTTATTTCTTTTTCTTTCAAGGATTTCTTTAGAGAGTGCAATTGTGTGGTGGGCAAAGGGTGTGGGGTCTCCACCAAAATAGCAGATACAACTCGTCAATGGGTCGGCATATTGAGCGATATCCATCACCGTTGCTTTATTTTTTCTCTCTTTGAATTGCCAGTTCTGACAGAAGAGACAATTGAATGTACACCCCTCATAAAATACTGCGAGATTCTTGTATCCATAATCTTTACTTCCTTCACATACCCAATCCGCAACACAATTTGTAGGCAGGGGGTCGTGATACCAATCTACATAAGCCCATTCATCATTCGGACCAGAAATTTTGCCCTGAATATTTTTTCTCACTCCGCAATAGCCAGTATTATTATTCCCTATCTTACATTTATTTACACATATTGCACAATTTACACCATTTGGTTCATCCGGAATTTTTTCTGGTAAGTTAAACCCCCTTCTGGTCTCTTTATGAATTTTTATAATCTCAGGCAGTAATGAATTAAAATTTTTTCTTACACATTCTGGGCAATAAGGCAGAGTCTTTGATAGAATTGCTTCTTTTTTACATTCCTGACAGACCACAATTAACTGTACTTCTCATAAACAAATACTTCATTAAAATCCTTTCTTCCCCTGTCTTTCGGTTCTTCCGCAGGGTAGCCGATCGGTGTCAAGGCTACAACCCTGACATCATCAGGGATACCAAGAAGTTCCTTCACCCTTTTTTCCTCAAATGCACCAATCCAGCAGGTTCCAAGTCCTTCATTTGCGGCAGCAAGGATAATGTGGTCCATTGCAATCGCTAAATCAACTGCAAACGAACTCATATAACCACCCATCCTACCCCAAGCAATCTTTTCTAAGGCACACCCGCATACTATTACATCTGCATCTGCGATCCAGTGTTGCCCCCGACACGCTTCAGCAACCCTTTTTTTGTTCTCCGGGTCTTTTATTACAATAAATTTCCATGGTTGAATATTTTTCGCTGAAGGCGCAATCCTACCTGCCTCAAGAACACGCCTTAGAACTTCTTCAGGTATCGGTTCTGGTCTATATTTCCTCACACTTCTTCTCTTTTTGATGACCTCATAAAATTCCATTGGTTACCTCCTTTATTTATCTTTATTTATGCAGAATAAACTCTGCCACTACAGAGTCAATTTATTTTTTGACGAACCGGTCAACCATCAATAAACCTACTTCCTGTTTTTTTGTCCTCATCCCATCCTGAAACCACAATTTCATAACAAAATTAAAACTCACACGCGCCCGAGGTGATTTGAACACCCAACCTGCGGAGCCGGAGTCCGCCGTTCTATCCAATTGAACTACGGGCGCCTGATATATTGGTAATTATATAAATTTTATTAAAATAGTCAATCAACTCAATGGGTCAAATTTCAACCGTTAACCATTTTGAAGTTAGGGATTCACTTGCAAGTTTACTGAAAATACTTGACTTTTACTAAACGTAAAATATAATTTATTAGATTTTTATCACACTAATAGTGAGGAACTTGATTTAAAGAATATGGAGGTGTGGCATGCTGCTATTATTATCTTTATTTATCATAAACTTCGGGGTTAATGTCAATTTTGATTTAACCCATCAGGTAATAATGCCAAATGGAATTCAGATAATGGAATCATCGCAGAACGAAATTCCCATCTATACTTATCCGCGTTTTGACTCTCTGAATATGCATTTTGTTGGCAACTGGCCCTATGGGTATGCTTATGCTGTTGCCTATGATTCAATCCGAAATCTCTGTTTCTTGAGTTCAGGTGGTGGGGTATATATTCTTGATATCTCTGACCCGACCGGCCCGGTTGAGCTTTCAAGGATTAAAACAAGGGGTGGTCCAATTCTTGGACTCTACTTCCTTGCTAACTTTTTATATCTCTCGGATTGGTCCTATGGCTTTGAGATCTGGAATGTTTCAAATCCCAATTTCCCAACAAAAATAGGTGGCTGCCCGATTCAGGGTGGTTTACTACTCGGTGATGGTGCCTGGGGTCTCGCAGTATCACCACCCTATGCATATGTGGTGAGCAAAGATGCAGGGCTCGTTGTTGTTGATATCAGCAATCCAACATTTCCCTTTGAAGTATCTCGGTGTGACCTTCCTGGACAATCTACTGCTGTTGTTTTATCAGGAGAGCATGCCTATGTTGCTTATAGCGGCCATAATGAACTTGCAATTATAGATATCACGGATCCATTAAATCCAATCCTTGTCGGTAATTGTCCAATTATGTTCACACCTGTTGATGTTACCATTGCAGGTTCTTATGCTTATGTATGCGGTCTTTCGTGGTTTCATACATTTACGCTTGCTATTATTGATGTTTCCACACCATCAAATCCAGTGCTTTTATCCCAATCTTTATTTGGTGGAGATTGTCGTGGGATTTGTATCAATGATACACTTTTATATCTTGCCGGAGGAAAGGATGGTATATTTATAATCAATGTATCTAATCCATACAATCCCATCCCTATCAATAATTTTAATACTCCGCATTCTGCTCATGATGTAGCAATTATTGATACATTTGTGCTGGTGGCTGATTGTGATAGAGGATTACGCATTATAAACACCTCTACGCCGTCAAATCCTCATGAAATTGGGTTCTATGATACTCCAGGCTACGCATACAATTCAGTAGTATCTTATCCTTATTTGTATCTTTTTGATGGTCTTTCAGGTGTTTATATTCTTGACATCACCGAATTACAAAATCCTGTGGAGATTGGGCATTTTGAAGATCCCGATAATGTATTTTCAGTTGGTGGAATATTACAATATCCTTATCTATTCATTGCTGATGGTCCGGGTGGATTAAGAATTCTGGATATCTCTGAACCTTCCAATCCAGTGCAAGTGGGAAATTGTAGCACATATTATGCTTATGCCCTGGGTATTAAAGATACATTTGCCTTTGTTGTGAATGGCAGTGAAGGGCTTACGGTTATTAATATTGCTGAGCCTTCAAATCCCTATGTGGTTATATCAGATACTGCGATTAAAGCAAATAATATCATCATCAAGCGAAATTATGCTTACACTATTGGAAGTGCTGGCTATTATTCTTATTTCAATATATTGGATATCTCCAATCCGCTGAATCCGATTTTAATAGGTTCCTATAATGCTGGTGAAGGCCCGGCACTTGCAATCAAGGACACCTTTGCATTTATCGGCACCGCATCTGATTCTTTGTTGATACTTAATATCAGCAATCCAGCAAATCCCACACCAGTATCATCATACTTTGCTTCAGGGACTATAAATGGGATAGCAATAAAAGGGGATTTTGCAGTTATCACGACAGTAGGTAGGATACCCTATGAGAATTTAGTTGAAATTATTGATATCTCCGATATTCACAATCCATTTAATGCTGGTTTTTATACCCCGCCCTTTTCGCCCCTTGGTATTACGATTATGGATACACTCATTTTTGTTTCCAATAGCACTAATGGCTTAAACATCTATGCAAGCTCGTTGCTTTTAGGAATTGAAGGAAAAATTTCGGGTATCCCAATTGAGGTATTAGAAATTTGCCCCAATCCATTTTCAAAATTGACAAAAATCAGTTTCGGTAAAAGACATTGTAAAAATGGGGTTAAATTGAAAATTTATGATGCAACCGGCAGGTTGGTTAGACAATGGGATGATAAGACAATCGGACAAACTGATCACATTATCTGGGACGGTTTCGATGAGCAGAAAAGAAAAGTCTCTACAGGAGTTTATTTCGTAAGCCTTGAGAATAAAGATAGAAAAATAAACCAGAAAGTAATTCTAATTAAATAGAGCTTTGATTTTTTAACAGGGAGTCAGCGAAAAACCAACTCCACTGTGTCATTATATCAATTCCAGGTCATTTGTGCGAATAATGTCCGACCGGGCATTGGATAATCTCTGTCATTAGTACCATTACCAAACTGTATTGCATAAGAAGTATCAAGCAGATTTTTTATTCCTGTGGAGAAATAAAGATGGTTAAATAATTTTTTACTTAAATTGAGATTTACAAGGAAATATGATTTTAATCTCTTTGTATCCATTGTGATATTGGGCAGATTGTTCCAATTCTCATAGTAATTTAATCTTGATGATGTATATTCAGTGCGTAAATCCAATAGAATTTCGTTCGGAAGTGTATAATTAATTCCTACAGATAGGGTGAAATCCGGTATAAAAGCTGCCTTTCGTTCAACTTCCTCAAATTTTATTTCTGATGTAATAAAATCATAATATATTAATTCGTGATTTCTCTGGCGCGCATAGAGATAAGTGCCATCAAAGGTGATTTTTAAATTTTTATTGAATTTTAAATGGACTTCAGTCTCTGCACCAGCAATCTTAATGTAATTTACATTCTGAGGTTTCCAGAATCCTTCATTCGTTGGGAGCCAGGTTATGCGGTCTTTGATGTCGCGCAGGAATAGTGAAAATCCGGTGAACATATTATAAACTGGGGATGATTCTACATGGATTTCATATGCATTTCCGTATTCAGGCTTCAGGTCTTTGTTTCCATACTTGGGCCAGTATAAATCATTGAATCCTGGTGCACGGAATGCTTTCCCTAATGAAAATTTTAACCACAGTCTCTTGTTGATTTCTGAAACAAAACCTAAGGATGGAGATATAAAATCTCCGTAAGAAGTATTCCGGTCATAGCGTAATCCAGTATTAACTGTGTATTTGTTCATCAGTCTTTTCACCAACGAAATCCAGTAGCCATAATTTTTTGCATTGGCAAACCAGACTGTATCACCACTCTGGCTTGATTTCTTTTCAGATGTCAATGTATCATAACGAAAATCAAATCCGAAAATCAATTTATCATTACCCATTTCCCATAGAAAAGAATTATTGCTGCCGAGAGTGATTAAGGAATAATTATAATCTTCACTTACAATATCCCAGAAGAAATATTTTGTATGATAATGATTGTCTGTAATGTTACCGAAGAGTGAGCTACTTAGAGAGAGATTTTTAAGAATTTTGAAATTTAAAGAGAGGTCATTTAACCAGATATCATCACTTTGATTGTCAAATTTTGAACTTGATGTGCTATCGCCTAAATATGGAACAGCGTGTAGGCTATCGATCAAGGGCAGAGGTCCTGGTATGCCATAATTTCTATGATTAAGGAGTGTTTTTAATTGAATTACAAAATCAGAATTTCTATAGCTGAGTTGATTATCTATAGAGAATCCTGCATAATCATTATTTGTCCTGCCGCCGGTTGATATCGCTTTTTTCCCGGTTATTTTATAATTAAAATGTTTTCCAGGAAGGCTATATTTCAAAAAATATTCAGAAGTGTGGTATTTTTTTGAAACCTTACCTGCTCCCTGTTTTATCTTGGCGACTGCTATTGTGGAGTCAAAAATGTTTTCGGTTATTATATTTATCACGCCACCAATTCCATTTGCACCATAAAGATTTGAAACAGGTGCCTTAATGATTTCTATCCTTTCAACGCTATTAATATCAATAAGACTTACATCTGCAATTCCAGTCTGAATTGAGTTTAGCGGCATACCATCAAGTAATATAATTACCCCTGAGCTGGGTGTGCCCCTGATACTTATGCTTGAAACTGAACCGGGATTTCCATAATCCCTTGAATCAATCCCTGCAAGATTGCGTAAGACTTCACCAAGACTTAATGGATTTAGGGATTCAATCATCTCTTTGTTTATTACCATTGTTCCTGCGCTTATATCCTTGAGCGATGCCGGATACCTCGTGGCGGTCACCACCACGCCTTCAACCTCATAGACCTGGCTGATTATAAATGAAAGTATTAGTAAGGGAACCATTTTACCTCCTTTCGTCCGAAGGATTCCCTGATATGCTGGGGATAGGTCTCCTGGCTTCCCTGCTCTTTTAGCAGCCTTCCCACCTCAAAGGCAGTGGCTTTAAAATGCCAAAAGAGTTCCCTTCTCTTTTAGAGAAGGGTAGGGTTACAGTAGCGGCGACTGCGGCTGATTTTCACAGCACTTCCCTTGAATCCCTCAGCAGATGATTATATACAAAATAAATTTTATGTCAATAAGAAAGAAAAGAAGAGAATAGTTGGAGCAAGAATATCAAAAACGAAATAACAATGCCCGCTATTCCAAATATCTTTGCTATTGGATGTTCTATTACGATTATGATAAACATTGATATAAACATTATACCAAATCCGCTCAAATACCAGTATGAATGCCGGTCTGGTCTTTTGACTTCTTCTTTTTTATCCATTTTTTTTATAATTTCAAAAAAATTGTTGATATTTTCAGGCAGTTCATACAATGTACCTACCATATCTTCAAACCACTTTCTGCTTTTGTTAAGCATCAAATCAAAAGTTATCGTTCCAAGACGGTGTTTGCGCGCAAATCTTTTTGCAAAATCAATTATGTCGAAATCCTCGTTCAGTTCCCTGCCGATTGACTCAAGCTGGGATAAAGCTTTTCCTAAATAGAGTAAGTCCTGCGGAATAATAATTTGATATCTTCTAATGACCCGATTTATATCGGTTATAAAGTCTTTCACTGAAATATGTTTTATTGTTCTGCCTTCAAACTTATCAAGAATGTATAAAATATCTTGCTGGAGGGCATCAACATCTACACTCTTGTTTATAATGCCCATCTTCAATATCGCTTTTGAAATTCTACGCGGGTCACGATTTACTACACCAAGCACAAGACTAACCAGTTGTTCCATCATTGGTGTTGTTATTCTGCCCACCATGCCAAAATCAATGGGAACTATTATATTATCTCTTAATACAAAAATATTTCCAGGATGGGGGTCGGCATGGAAAAATCCATCTATTAGTATCTGTTTTAAGAATATATCCGCACCGTTTTCAGCGATAATTCTGGGATTTATTCCGTTCTCTTTTATCTTCTTTATATCAGTTATCTTTATACCATCTATATATTCCTGAATCAAAACCTTTGAGGTTGAAATCTCTTTAAAGACCTTTGGAATTTTTATTCTTGGGTCTTTAGAAAAATTCTCCCTGAACTTTTCTGCATTTGCCACTTCATTTAGAAAATCAAGTTCTTTGTAAATAGTCCGGGCGAATGCATCAATCAATTCTCGTGGATTTCTCTCCTTTACTCCGGGAATGTTTATTTCAGCTATCATTGCAATCCTCTTGAGCGTATCAATATCTAATTCTATGATCCTCTCAATATTTGGTCTGCGCACTTTAACAATCACCGGTGTGTCTTTATATTTTGCAAGATAGACCTGGGCAATGGAAGCGGAGCCGATTGGTTTTTGATTGAACTCAGTAAACACCTCATTTATCGGTCCTATTTCGTCCTCTATTATGCTCTTCATTACTGAAAATGGCTCTGGCTTAACCTGGTCTTGCAATGAAGTTAATGCCAAAGTCAATTCTTCAGGAAGTATATCAGTCCTTGTTGAGGCAATCTGTCCTAATTTTATAAAAGTGGGTCCGAGTTCTTCGCAGACGATTTTTATTCTTTCGGGGATTGACCGAATGGATACCGTTTGTTTTTTTATGCCCAGTCGGGCAAGAAGATATGCTGGATGGAGTGTCTTTACATATTCTCCGAATCCATACCTTAAAAATGTACGCGTGATTTCAAAATAACGGCCAAATCGCCGTAATGGATTGATAAACATTTATTAATTTCTGAAAATTAATCAGATGCTGACTTCTGTTTGAGAAGACGCTCAATCTTTTTGTTTAACTCAGAGAGCTCTGCTTTTGTTGCGATATTTAACCGGCTGGCTATTCTCTGACACATCTCATCAAAGCGCTCAGCGGTTGTTTCAAACTTCTGCCAGCGTTTTTTTATACCTGGTATTTCCTCTTTCAATGCTTCGCCTTCAGCCTTCAATGTATTGTAAATCTTTGATAATTTTTTTCTGCCCAGCCCCGCAATGCCCAGGCCGAGTATTAGTGAATTCTTTAATATCTCATGCATAACAACTCCTTTCATTAGATTATATCAAAGAAAAAATAATTGTCAAGGGTCCAAAATTTTAAGACAACAGGGGTGGGATTAATCCCACCCCTGTTTCATATTGAGCGGCAGAAATTATTCTGTGATTACGAGTTTAATGCAGTCCTGCGAAATCGGCGTTTTTAGTCGGACAAAATATACTCCGGGTCCTACAGCATTGCCTTTACTATCTTTCGCATTCCAGATAACCTTGAAATCATCCTTTGTCCAGTATCCCTTATAAATGTTTTTCACAAGTTTTCCTGCAACATCGTAAATTTCACATTCAACGAACATATTATTTTGCATTGGAGAAGAAATCTGTACGCTCTTTCTTGCAGGATTAGGGTATACAGTTAAATGTAAAACATTTTTTAGATTTTTATTCTTCTCGTTTTCCTGAGCTCCTACACCGTAGAAGCCGGCGACCTTTAGGACCGCCCCAGGACAGGACGCTCAGGTACCATATTGATAGAGGGTAAGCCAGTATGTTCCATCTCTTGGGTCCCTTACAACACCACGAATATTACAGGAATCCGCAGGGTACAATCTGAAGAAATTAATAATCTGACAGTTTAACGGATTTAGGGCAAAGACACCCGCACTATCAAGGTAGCCACTACTTGTGAAAAATGTATAAGCATTGAGAAGGTGAGCAGGATTAGCTCCTTGAGCCGGAACATAATCAAGACAACGAGCCCCAGCATATGCGTTTTGATAAGGATGAGTCATTTGCCTTATAACAGTCCCCATGGTATCCACACAATAGATATATTGAGTAGCGCCGTAATTAGTTCTTCTATCAGATAAATAAATCTGACGGTTTGTATTATCCCAGGCAAGACCGCAGGGATAATCTATATATGAAACACTGAATGACCGCAATACTGTTCCTGATGTATTGATTTTATAAACCGCTTTATGCCTTTTATTGAGAACCCAGAAAGTATTATCATAAGGACAGTATTTCAAATCCACACAACCACTGTCGTTGTTAGGTGCTGGAATTGTTCCATAACTCGTAACAAAGCTATCCGAAGAAGCAATATAGATAACCTGCGTGGTATAATTTACATAATAGATACGATCTGTATTGGGATTATATGTAATTCCGTATGTCCCCTGAGGATATACACCTCTTAACCAGTATCTCTCACCAGCCGCAAAGCAGAAAGAAGTAGTAAAGAGCAATAGAATGAGGCTACCTAACATAATTTTTTTGTTCATAATGCCTCCTTCGTCTATATTAGTATATTATTCAAATAAAGACTGTTGTCAAGGGTGAAAATTGATTATTTCTCTAACCAGTCAATCGCTCTTTTAATTTCAAAATCCACATCCCCCGGAATTGTATGGCCATAACCTGAATAAACCTGAAAACTAACGCTGATTCCTGATTTGATTAACTGATTTAGTCCGTCAAGATTTGCCTTTATTCTATGTTCCAATTCATCTTCACCAAGCATTACTCTGCACTATCCCCTTTCTCCTCAGCCACAACTCGTTTTAACCATTATTTCTACGCCATAAGGACAGCACACGATATATGCGTGCCGTATCTATCTCCAGCCCATTCAAAAAACACGATGACAAGAAAATAAATATACTAATTACTTTTCTCTTCATTGATTACCCCCCCTTTATAATTTTCTTCCAAGAATCAATAAATTCTGATCAACGCAGATTGTATCCAATTACTGCGCCCGTAGAAGGAAGTAATACAAGCGGTATAACAACAATCTTTGGCCAGGGTTTACAATTATGGGAATCCCAATAATATGCCGCATACGAACTTATTAATGCCCCAGCACCGGCACCGAGCGCCGCCCTCCACCAAGTTCCCTTTTCTTTGAACAATTTGCCAGTGATTGTCGTTGTTGTACTTGTAAAAATCATATTTGAAATCGTGTATATTGGGATATAAGCATCAATTTCGCTGTATTCATAATTGAAGGCCCAATAAAAACTTGTAATAAAGATAGAAATCCCTAAACCAGCACATCCCCCC
>JBDRWA010000008.1:0-27713 GCA_039802145.1 Caldifarciminota bacterium
AATAAAGCAAGAGATTAAGGAATTTTTAAAGAAATTTGGTGTAAAAATCATTGGGTTTGGCAATGTCCCCGAAAATCTTGAGATGCTTGAAATAAACTATAAATATCCAAGAGTAATTGTATTTGGTTATCCAATCTCAGATGAAGTTTTGAAAACAATTGAAAATCATCCGACCTTGATTTACAAACAACATTATAAAACAGTAAACTGGCTTTTAGACCAGACTGCGTATCATCTTGTTCAATTCATTGAAGAAAAAGGGGCAAAGGCGATTGCTATCCCGGCATCCCAGACCGTTGACTGGCAGAATCAGAAAGGACATATTTCCCATAAACTTCTCGCAGTTGAATGTGGACTTGGTTATATCGGCAGGAGCGGGCTCGTTGTCAATCCCAAATATGGGGCAAGGGTCAGGTATATCTCTGTTCTCACTGACCTTGAATTTGAACCGGATAAAAAAATCACCGGTGATTGCGGGGACTGTAAAAAATGTATTATCGCCTGCCCAGCGCAGGCAATAAGTGAGCAGTGTGTTGATTTACAAAAATGTCTGGCAAAATTGAAAGAATTTTCCCGAATGCCAGGGATAGGACAATATATCTGTGGCGTCTGTGTAAAGGTATGTGATGGCAGAAATCCGTGAGCCCCAAAAAGTCCTTGCTTTTGCGGGTCTGATATTTGTAAAAGATTTCAATGTTGATTCAGCACTGGAATATTTCAACGAGTTACTCGGCAGGGTAATTAAAAAATCGCAAGTTATTTCCTTCATCCATACTACATACTACAACGAAGAAATGGGAGAAAATCTTTTTAGACAATGGGTATTATTTGAAAAATTAATTTACCCTAATTTGTTGATTGAGTTGAAGCATAAGTCAAATGAGATTGAAAATAAATTTTTGAATGAAAAAGGTGGCAGGATGATAAATATTGACCCGGGTTTAGTTTCATTGAGCAATATCATCCTTGCTTCAACAAAGAATTATTCACATAGAATATATCTTGGTAAAGGGATATATGCAGAAGTCACCCTTATTTACAAAAACCATCAATTTCGCCCGCTGGAATGGACTTACCCTGATTATCGGGAAGAGACCGCACTAAAATTCTTTACCGAATGCCGGATAGTGCTGAAAAAAATCCCTGCCGCATAATCGTATAGTCCATTGTAGGGCAAACCTTTAGGTTTGCATTATGCTTTTCTGAAGGATTGCAATAGTTTTGTAGGCGCTGTCCATTCCATTCGAAACTCTGCAAACCGCCATTGACTTTTGCCAAATGATGATTAAAATATTTATGGAAAAAAAGAGTATGATCAGAAAAAAGGAGATAACATACAGGGGTATAATGTCCGCATATTGGAGATATATTTTCATTTTTATTCTTTTCACCATTTTCCCCAATACTGTTGGTGCTGGCCATGTAACTCAAAGTTTTCCTGATTCTATTGGTTATCACGGTTATAAAAACGAAAATGTACCTTTATGCTACAATTCAGAGTTTGATACGTTAATTTTTGTGTGCATTGGCACAAGTCATTTTAGCTCATTTCTCACAGTTGCTTACGATTCTTTTAGAAAATTAACTTTCTGTGGCTCCGGAAGCGATGTTTTCATTTTAGATTCCACTGCTACGAGAATCTCTCCTGGTATTCATACGCTCGGTTCGGTTAATGATCTTTTCTATCGTGACTTAACCCGCGCATTAATTATTGCTGCCGGCCGTGCCGGACTTGAGATATGGGATGTTTCAGATCCTACTCATCCGATTAAAGTTGGGTGTTACAATACACCAGGACAGGCAAATGGTATTTTTGTAGTAGAACCTTACGCATATGTAGCTGATTGGGATAAGGGACTGCGTATCGTTGATATCTCAGATCTCCATCATCCGCATGAAGTTGGCAATATTGCATTTCCCAGCGTAGCCATAAATGTGTTCGTTACGGGCTCTTATGCATATGTCGCCGACGATTACGGCGGTCTGCGTATTATTAATATTTCTATTCCTTCCTATCCATACGAAGTTGGAAGTTATATTACTAATTTTTCAATTCGCAGTGTATTCGTTGCAGATTCTTATGCCTACCTTGGACAATGGAGAAATAATAATGGTTTTCTGGTTGTGAATGTTGCAAATCCAAGTAGTCCTCAATTAGTTGGTTCTTGTACAGAGATAGGAGCTGTTCATAATATTTCTGTCCGCGGGCAATATGCTTATGTTGTAAGTTTTGCACAACCTTCCTTCGCTATCGTTGACATCTCAAATCCTTCAAATCCGCAAGTAATAGGAGTTGATACAATTGGAACAAGAGCGCACGATGTGTACCTTTATGATAATTTCGCTTATGTTTCAGAAGTTTACACCGGGTTATATATCATAGATGTATCAAATCCTTTTGAGCCAAATGAAGTTAAACAATTCTTCCCCCCTGGTACAGCACATGGAATTTTTGTATCATATCCTTATACCTATGTTGCTTATGGTCAAGCCGGTTTGCGTGTTATCAATGAAGGATATTGCATTACTCCTGATGAAGCTGAGGCGGTTATTTTTAGCAATGGATTCGCTTATGTTGCTTGTGGAATCGCCGGACTCCGGATTATTGAGACACTAAGTCCTGATAATGCTGAGCCGGACTACCCGGTTGAAGTCGGCTATTGGGATACACCTGATTCAGCGTTGGATGTTTGTGTGGTAGGTAATTATGCTTATATTGCTGATTATAATGGTGGTTTGCGGATAATAGATGTATCAGAGCCGAGCGCGCCTGAGGAAATAGCATTTTATAATCTGCAAACCCCAATATTGGACGTTTATTATTTTGATTCATGCATATATGCAGCTGCTCATACTTCGGGACTGAGAATTATAAATGTATCAACACCTGCTTTCCCACAAGAAATAGGATACTATGATACTCCCGGTGAATGTAATGGTGTATTTATCAGTAATAATTTAGCTTATCTCGCTGACGGGCATTTTGGTTTGAGGATTATTGATATATCAAATCCTTCAAGTCCTTACGAAATAGGTTTTTATGATACGCCGGGATATGCACGTCGTGTCTTTGTTATTGATTCATTTGCTTTTGTGGCTGATTGTGATTCTGGGATTCGTGTAATTAATGTTTTGAACCCTGCTTCGCCCCACGAAGACTATTCCAGCGGCCCATTTCCAGCAGTTGATGTTTTTGCTATTCATTCATACTATGGTCCTCACGTTTATGCTGCGGATTTGTCTGGCGGGTTGAGGGTATATGGGTTCGCATTGGGTTCTATTACGGAATCAACAAAAGCAACTTTCAAAGATAAGTTGAAATTAATGCAAAATCCAGTATTGGGAAATTATATCCCTTTGATGGCGGATGACAAAAGGCAAATTCCATTTTTAGCATTATATGATTGTTCAGGGCGAAAAGTTCGAAAATATGATTTGCACAAAGCCTTCTGTGACGGGGGAAAAATTTATCTATCTACGGTGGGGCTTGCAAATGGTATTTACTTTCTGCGGAGCGATGTTAAAGGAAAACCGTGGTCACAAAAGGTTGTTTTGATTAAATAAACTCCGCTTTTTTACATTTATAGTCGGCTCCACAAAATTATAAACAAAACTAATTTTACCTTAACAAATATTTCTCCAGGAACAAAACCACTGCCTGTTGATAAAAATCGCGATTTGGTTTTTTGCTGAAGCCGTGTCCTTCATCTTCCGCAAGTAAAAACCAGACATCAACCTTATTCTTTCTCACCGCTTCTACAATCTGGCGTGCCTCACTCACCGGGACCCTCGGGTCATTCAGTCCCTGAACCACAAATAATGGCTTTTTTATCTTATGGCTATTGGTGAGCGGCGAGATATTTATCAAAAATTCCTGCATCTTCGGGTCGCGCTCATCTCCATATTCAGTTCTTCTTATATCCTTGCGATAATCCGCAGTGTTCTTTAAAAAAGTGACAAAATTACTTATGCCACAAAAATCAATCCCGCATTTCAACAAATCAGAATAATGGACCATACAGGCAAGGACCATATAGCCACCATAAGAACCACCGGTCACCGCAACCCTTTTTGAATCAAATTCAGATTGTTTTCTGAGCCATTCCAGCAATTTGCCGATATCCTTTACTGCATCTTCGCGTTTATAACCATCATCAAGGGTCAGGAAAGTCTTGCCATAACCACTTGAGCCACGGAAATTCGGGCAGACCACTGCACAGCCGAGTTCATTCACATAATACTGAATCATTGGTGAGAATAAAGGAATATACTGCCCTGAAGGTCCACCATGTAAATCAATTATCACCGGATGGGGTCCTGATTTTTTTGGTTTGTATACAAATGCCGGAATCATTCTTGGTTTGCCATCCACACTATCAAATGTTTCATAAGAAATCAATTCTGGTGGGACAAAGCGGGTTGTATCAAGCCCCGCAATCTCCGAATATGTCCAGCGGAGCAATCTTCTGTTTTTGAACTCAAGGGTATAGACATCACTCGGTGCCCGATAGGTAATTAAAGTCAATGCCAGACTTTTGCCGTCAGGTTTGAATTTTATTCCACCGATCCAGCCAATCGGGAGATTGATTAGATTGATTTTTCTTGTGGGGATTTCAAGGATATATAATTTCGCAATCCCATTTTCATTGCTGACAAAGGCAATGGTATCGCCATTGGGTGATAAATCAAAGGTAACAATATCCCAGGGAATACTCTTGGTTAAGATTTCCTTTGCTCCGCTTGTTATTTCGTAATAAATGAGCTGGTTGAATTCTCCAAACTCATCCGAGATATAGAAGATTCCTTTATCACCTTTTGCCCAGCGCGCTATGTCATATGATACTTTTTTATCTATCGGGTTGATTTCTGTTAATGCACTGGTCTTTATATCAAGTATAAAGAGTTGAGATTCATTTGCTGAGATATATTTATGGAGTAGTAATTTTGTATCATCAAAAGACCAATCAACCGGGCTCCAATCACCTTCAACTTTTAAGATTAACCTATGACTTTTTTCCCCACTCAAATCGCCGAGATATATATCAAAATCTTTATTATTCCTTTTTGTGCTTGTAAAGGCGAATCTATCACCCTTTCTTGACCATAGATAATAGCCATATTTGGATTTCCCATCGGTTAGCATTTCATATTCACCAGTGCGATAATTATATTTAAAAATCTGGTCAACTTCATTCCCTGCAGAATCCTTGCTGAAAAGAAAATAGGGTTTAGAATAATCCGGACAGACCCTGCCGCCACCAACTGGTTCATCAAAGAATGTTAACTGACGGCGCATCCCGCCCGGAAATTCAACCTGGTGGATTTGATTCACATCCGCAAATCGGGTGGCAATTAAAATTCCTTTATCATCCGGAAACCAGTCAAGAAAATAGGCATAGCGGACATCCTGATATGAATTTAGTTTTTTAATCAAACTTGTTGGTATTTCCGGGATGTTTTCAATGACAAGATTTCCTTTTTTATATTTAACAATTTCACCTGCGGATAAAAATGTAAGTATTATTAAATTTAGAGTAACAAAAGCTTTGATTCTTAGCATAAACAATTATAATGAAATATCCTAATGGGTCAATATGGGCAGTGTTACTTTTTATGACCTAATTCATCCAGTTTTTGATAATATCTTTGTTCAAATTATTTTTAGTTCTTAAGCTGTAAATTGATTATTAATGTAGTGGCCGAGTTTACTCGGCTTTTTAAATATATGCAGACCAAGGTCTGCCACTACAATTATCATAAATTATAGCAGTGGAGAGGACTCAGAACTGTTGACTCTTGATTTCTTTAATATTTTATGATATTATAATGATATGAAAAGACGCAAAAAGACATTATATGGCATTCCGGTGAACGAAAATCTAATCTGGGATTATGATTGGTCTGAAGAAGAATATAAGACCGAGAAATTCTTTAGGTGGTATCTTGCCCGTGTCCTTTCCAATGGCACAGCAAAGGATTTAAAAAACATTGATTTTAAGATTATAAAGAAATATCTAAAAGAACTAAACATTCCAAGGCGGATTGCCCGTTTTTGGTTTCACTATTTTGGCATAAAAGAGGAATATGAATATGGAAATATTGAGTGCTTTGCAAAAAAGAATAATTAAATATCTAGGAAAGCAACTGTCTGATACTGTTATTGATTTATTGGAAGGTTTGAATATAATTATAAAAAGGAGTGATTATGAAAAGAAAAGTCGTTTTAGTTCTCATACTATTTTTGCCGATGTGTTTATTTTCCTTGAACTTCACAATAGAAGATATTGATATCTACAACGCTGACAAGCCGACCATTAGTGTTGACGATGCTGGCAATGCATATATTGTCGGCAATTCATCTGGTGGACGTGATGTTGTTAGATTTATCCAGAATACAGGTGGTTCTTGGTATCTTGATTCAGTTCCATTCAGTGCTGAAAACAACATAAATTATAACTGCCGTGTTTCATCGGCATTGGATAAGAACCGGTGTCTGCATATTCTTTACCGGGTGACCGGAGGTACCTATGGCTGGCCTGTATATACGAATAATATCGGTGGTTCGTTTACAACTGCCGACACCTTGTTTAAAACTGGTTCACTGAGCACCTTTCATTATGGAATTGCTGTTGATAATGTGAGCCGTGCCCATATTGTTTGTGAGGTAAACAGTGGTATCAGATATTATTATCCTTTTGCAGACAGCGAACTTGTGATCACGAATAATGGCACTGATGGTACGATTACGGTTGATAAGAATAATGTGGTCCATATCGCCTATACATCAAATTCAAAGATATATTACACTAATAATTCGGGCGGAAATTTTTTTCCGGCGCAATTGGTATCGGATACCACCGGAATGGAGCCATCAATTGCTGTTGATTCTGCAGGCTATGCCCATATCTGCTGGACCCGTGATGTCTGGGATAGCACATCCGAGCTTTATTATGCGACTAATAAGAGTGGCACATTTCAGACGACGAGAGTCACATACTCTACTAACAATTTGTGTGAAGCATGGGCACACATTGCCCTGTCAAGAGCAGGTGACATTGGCATTCTCTATAGCCGTTATCACCGAGGCGTTTATGTCACAGATATAATGTTCGCATATAAGAGTGCAGATGCTTCTGATTTTATAATAGACTCCATTGACCAAGGACACTGGAATCCTTCTTACGGTGCAACGACCTGGAATGACCGGGCAATTGCGATTGACTCAGCAGGCTATGTTCATTTAGCTTATACAGGTACAGTAGGCTCAAAATATGCAAAATCGCAAGAGCCTTTAGGATGTAATGAAAAATCTTTAAGTCAAATTGGCCCGCAAATTACCTTGACCTGTTCTCCTAATCCATTCAGCCAGCGCACAGAAATCAGATTACAAACAACATGTGATAGATTCAATAATACCTGTGCCCCAAATATAAAATCTTTGGATATCTATGATGTATCAGGTAGAATAGTTAAATCCTTCTTGGTTTCTGAATCCAAAGGCTTGTTCTATTGGGATGGCACAGATAATACGGGGAAAAAATTGCCGAATGGTGTTTATTTGCTGAAATTAAGAGTATCGTGCAAGGAGAATAGTGAAATTCACACGCGGGCCAGCAAACTGATTTTGATTAACTGAGACCTTTTTTGTATTAACTATTATCACGCTCAGACGTATTATAGAGATAGAAATCATCGTAATTGATCATTCTTTCGAGACTGATCAATTTCTATGATAACTGTGATTCTAAAAATGCCTCTCCCTTGACTTTATTTTTTTATGGAATAAAATATTAAAGTTATGCAGTATTTATTGGAGAATATAAGAGTGAATGCGCAAGGAAAGGATAATCAAAGGGCAATATCAGACTTGCTGACGAAATTTATCATTAAAGATATGAATGAATGGTCTGGTGTTAACGCGGACCTAATAATTACCGACCCGCCTTTTGGCATAAAGTTCAATGGGAAGAATACAAATTACCATAGAAATGTTAAGAATGTGGTTGATGGATATGTAGAATGGAGTGTTTCTGAGTATGGTGAAAAAATTCAGCAATTATTGGAATGCATTGAGAGAAATTTAAAAGAAAATGGCCAGGCTCTGGTCTTTTCAGGATGGAATAATAGCAATATCATCCACGATAGGATTATAAAATTCAAAGGGCTGACATTAAGAGGAAAGATGTACTGGACATACAATTTTGCACCGGTTTGCCGAAAGAAGATGTCGCACAATGTCTATGAAATTTACTGGGTTACAAAAGGCGAACAATGGACATTTCATAAGAGGTGCAATACCACTCATTGTTTGAGGGGGGAACCAAATTTGACAACACTAAATTTTAAACGAGACTACAAAGTGAGTATGCCCAAATATCCAACAAGGCTGCCATTTAAGCTACTTCAGTGTTTAATAGAACATTTCTCCAATAGAAACGATTTACTCTTTGACCCTCTATGTGGAAGCGGAATGTTAGGTGTGGTTGCCTATTTTATGGGCAGAAATTTCCTAATGGGGGATTTAAATCCAAATGGCAAGATTGTTTTTGAACACCTCCTTGATTATTATTTAAATAAAAACGGGTTGCAGCAAGATAAGATGCTTTTGACTTGGTGGAAAAAATGAATCGTGACAAATTTTTTAATTTGGCAAAAGAAATATCCAAAAACCTTCGTGATATCCCAACTATTTGGGACGGTCGAAAATCTATTATTGAAATGAAGGAATCGGGATTCAATCAATGGAAACAAATGGAATGGATTGGATGGTATTTTCAGTTCTTATGCGAAAGATTACTAAAAAATATCATAAAGATGCCTGGTCCCAAATATGGCAACGTTGAATTTGATGGTTTTAAAGAAATTCCTTGGGATTTTAAATCCCATGCAATAAATACAAGCAGTCATCAAATTATTGTAAATGACAGTCAAGCCACAGCGAATGCGATAAATGATTTCGGGTGTGTCGGCCTAATTTTGGCAATGGGTAATGTTGAGTACAATGATGAATCGCGCACTTTCCAAAAATGGCATGAAAAACTTAAAGGCGGAAAGTCAAAATATGAATTAGAAAGAATAAAAAGAGGTGCTTGGTCAAGATTAAGAAAGGTAGAATTTAGATTAAAACAAATTTCTTTTATAAAGATTGATAACAAGGTACTCATAAAATGTGGATCTTTTCAAAGGGATTTTCGTAATGCCGATGGTTCGCCAAGAAGAGAAAAAGTTTTACTTGACTTGGAAAAAATGAGATGAAGAATTGATTTACTTTATGGAATTTTAAAATAAAAAGAAATAATCATGTTTGAAATATCGGTTCAAGGAAGTTTTTCTGCGGCGCATCGGGTTAAGGGTTATAAAGGTGATTGTGCAGGTATGCATGGACATACTTACCGAGTAGAGGTCAGGGTTGGGGTTGGGAAGCTGGATAAACTTGGAATGGCGATTGATTTTAGAAGGGTGAAAAAGACATTAAAAAATATTTTAGCAAAACTTGACCATAAGAATCTGAACAATCTGGCGTTCTTCAGAAAGCATAATGCTACAGCAGAATGGATTGCAGTATATATTTATAACGAAATGAAAAAGAAAATAAAAAATATAAAATCAGTTACGGTCTGGGAGGGACTTGAGAATTCAGTCACATATTCAGAACATAAATAATGCGGGATATTGGGTGCACGATACAAGATAAGAGCGGAATCGATATTTCATTATCTTGTCGGTAAGCGAAGTTTGTTGCTTTTCTAACGGATAATTTCTACCCTGCCTGAATCGGTATTAAATTCAATCTCTTGGCCGTTTTCTATAATTGATGTTGCTCTTTTTGCAAAATTTCCCATTGCTGGCATTAGTGCTTATCCATTTGTCCTTTCATAAAGGGTCTCCCACAATGGTAGATATGTACTTTTCCATCGAAAAGGTGAAAAATTGGCAAGGGTTCAGAGTCAATGCTTGTTGACATTAATAAAAAATTAATTATAATTTTGATATGAAAGTTATGGCAATTGATTATGGAAGAACAAAAATAGGAATAGCCCTTACCGACCCCTTGGGAATCATCGCTCAACCATATTTATCAATTCCTTACATTTCAAAGAAAGGACTCATTAAACGACTTAAGTGTATTTGTGAGGAAAATAGTGTTGGACTCATACTTGTGGGTAATCCATTAAGGCACAATGGGAAAGATAGCGAGATGTCTGGAGAAATAAAAAAATTTGCTTACGATCTTAAAAAATTGTTAAAAATAAAAGTTCATTTGTGGGATGAAAGATTTACAAGCCAGCTGGCAACGAAAGTTTTGAAAGATCACAGCATAAAGAGCAAAAATCTTGACCAGATTTCTGCCTCATTGATGCTTGAAGAATTCTTGAAACAAAAAAATGATTTTTCTAAAGAATGTTAATTTATGAAGAAGGGTATTTTATTATTGATTACTATTTGCGCAGCTTTTTTATGCTGGCTACAACCATTTTACCTTGGGAAGAAAGAAATAAATATTCCCAAGAATTCAACGGCAAAAGAAGTAGCAGAGATTTTATCAAAGAATCATATAATCATTAATCCGTATGAATTTTTATTCTGGGTGAAGATCTTAGGTAAGGAGAGTCAAATCCGTTCAGGAAGATATCAGTTAATGTTATATAAAAATCCAATGTATGTAATCAAACAATTACTTAAAGGGGGGAAGAGCGATATTGCAGTAACAATCAATGAAGGACTTGTTATAAATGAGGTAGCAGAAATTTTATATAAAAAAAATTTGATTCAAGATAAAACAAAATTTATTTCCTTATGTAATGATCGAAATTTCATTAGAAAAATTGGTCTTAACCTATCATCCCTTGAAGGCTATCTCTGCCCTGATACCTATTGCTTTGAGGAAAATACGGGTGAAGCAGAGATAATTAAAAAGATGGTTGAAAACTTAAAGACGAAATTAAAGAATATTACAACGGTCCCCATTGATTCACTATGCAATACCATAATAATTGCGTCCTTGGTTGAGAAAGAGGCAAAATATGATGAAGAAAGACCGATTATAGCGCGTGTCTTTTTAAATAGGCTTAAACTCCATCGTCCTCTTGAATCCTGCGCGACGGTCATATATGCATATAAATTAAAAAATCCTGATACATTGATTACCTATCTTAGAGAAAAGGACTTAAAATATGATTCTCCCTATAATACTTATCTTCATTTAGGATTGCCACCCGGGCCAATCTGTTCACCGGGGATAAACTCAATAAAGGCGGTGCTAAATCCAGCCGATGTTGATTATCTTTATTTTGTCTCCCGCGGTGATGGAACTCACCACTTCTCAAAGACTTATAAAGAACACCTTGCTGCGAAGGAGTATTACAATGCTAAAAAATGAATTTGAAGAAATTCTGATTACTCAAACCCCCTACTATCAAAAACTGCATAAAGTCTATCGTGCTTCAGCGAATTTTAGACGCTACCTTGAAGTTTTAAAAAAGATATCAAATAACGACCCGGTGCTGAAATACTTTGAAAATAAGGAAGGCAAGGAGATTATCTTTCTGGGAAGAAAGATATTCAGTCTTCAGGAGGAGTTTGTTATAAACTATCTTCAATTTTTGAAAGATGAGTCATTAATTGGAAAATGGGACGAATTCTTTGACCGTTACAGCAACACAATCTTTGACATTTATAAACGATTTACCCAGATTGACCCGTTTAAGATATTTATCTTTGAAATTGTAAACAGAAAGCTTTTGAGGGATATTATTACAAAAGAAGTTGCAAATATGACTATAGAGGAAAAGGCTAATGTTGCAGAAAGAGTTGGAACCGTTATCAATCAATTATTTATCTACATCAGGCGTTCACTAACAAGGAATGTTATGGTTAAAGACCGTTTGATTGTGGATTCATATGAAAAAATACCACTTTATCCCAGAGGAACGAGGGCTGAATTGACAAAGATGATGGCGAAGTTAATTCTGAAAAAAGGACTTCCGGAGCCATTATTTTCGGCCGTCCTTAAAAATTTGCTGAACACAACATATACTGCTGAACTTCAAAAGATAGTTGATGGAATAAGGTCGCTCGGTAAATCATTCAGCCGCGAAAAGATTATAGAATTGTTAACAAATTACTTTTTCTTTCCAGATGAGAATAGTATAGAAAAGGTTGTTACTGCAATTCAAAGTACGGCCCATGCTGTCTATGAAGAAATACAGAAGGTTAAAGCCGTCTTGGAACGAGAGATAACCGAATTAGAAAAGAAATTAGAAGAGGAGAGCAATACTTTGAGCAATGCGTTGATTAATGAAACGAGGAATTTTTCTACTGAAGAAGCCCTTGAAGCCCATCTTAAAAAGTTAAGACGCAGTTTAATTTCGCTTGGTTACGATATCAGGAGATTTAGAAATGAATATCAGGATTATCAGAAGCGAGAAAACGAGATTGAAGGATTTTTAAAAATGAAGACAACAGATTTTTCTAAGTTTGTTTCTAAATATGAATGGGATCCATATCTTTTATTTCTTGTTGGGGAGCGGAAATCCATAGAAGAAGAAGCCTTTCAGAATCTCATAAAAGAAGTTGCAAACGAAATCAAGACCAGCAAAGAATATACTGCTCTACTTAATGAATTACGTATACCTGGTTTCTTAAAGGAACGTTATAATACAACTGAAGTTATGAGCCGTTTTGATAATGTAATTCGTGAAATTCTTGAGCCATTTTTAAAGACATTACTCCTGGAAGAATTGATAGATTACTATCCCAAAGTGATGGGGCAGATTAGTTCTGAAAGTATCCGTTATGTCGCCGAAGAAGCTCTTATGGGAAGGGTTTCTGTTGTGGAAAAGGATATCGGGACTGTGCCTATCATTGAGAAAAAACCCGATCAAAGTGTTGATCGGTATAGAAATCTGATCGCAGTTTTGACTTATGATATAAGGGGGTCAACTTTTATGGGCACAAAGTTACAGAATGCAGAAAAGGAAAATGAAATAAGGAATCTCTTTCAAGAAACAATGCTCATGGTGATTGAAAAATTTGGAGGATTGCCCATAAAAGACACAGGGGATGGTGGGATTATTCTTTTTGCAAAAAATAATTTTGAGATAAAAAATCGAAAGACAAAAATACCTGAACCAGGAAGTGTAATAAATGCGGTGCGCTGCGGCTTGGAAATGATCAAGGAATCAATAAGTTTTGTTCAAGACAATATTGAGCACTACAAGGATTGGTTCAAAGAGGCTGAAGATAGGAAAATTGATTTTGAAGGTGTAACCTACGCAACGCTTCCTCCTGCATATCAATCTATATTCCAAATTGGAGTAGGAATTGCCTCAGGCACATATCCAAAAGAAGTCTTCCTTGACCGCAATGCCTTTGGTGAACTTGATCTTACTGGAATGCTGGTTCGTGAATCAAATTTTTATTCAAAGATCAAAAGCAGAGAAAAATCAACAGTTATTTGTGATGATGCTACAGTTTTTAATCTTCTTCTGAATGTTGATAAATTTTCATTTTTGAGTGAAATGGGTATAAAACTTACTGCTGAGGCAATGGATGTGGAACAGGAATTAGAATACTGGATAAATCAGAAGGTATCCAGAAGAGGGTTTATTCTCGATTTTTACCGCATATTTGTTTCTAAAATGGGTGAAGAAATATATCACCCTGGCAGTATAAAAATTCTTCTTGGTGTTTCTGATATTGCTATAGAAGAAACCGGGGAGATAAAGGATGGTAAGGGGGGCCGTGGTAAATTCCTTTTTGAATTAACCCGAGAGGTGCCAAAATGAATAATATAAACATTGTCGGATTACACAACATCCTGGAAACACAAAGTCAGTATTTAGAATTTCTGAAAGATAGGTATATTGACCAGGAACGATTCCAAAAATTTGCAAGAAGTATAAGCCAGGGTTTCCAATTTCTTAATTTCCCTACAGACATAACAAGGATATTTGAAAACTTAAAAAATTTTTTTATCTGGCTTGGGGGACCGATAACCCAATATAAAGGTTATGAATGGGCATTATATATTGGTCATAAAAAACTTGGTCTACCCATACCTGCAGGATTAAAAGAAAAATGTCCTGAGCAGATAATTTCCCTCGTTGATAATTTTAAATCCTATCGGACAATTTATGAATTCAATCAGGAATTGAAGAATCACTCATTATCAGGAGATATTTTTCTTTCAATACATAAATCGTATATGAATGCGCGTTTAGAATATCTACTGCCTAATTTTCTTGCCGATTTAGAAAGGATGACCTTTAAATCATTTAGTGAAGCGCTTGATAAAATTCCCAAAGTCTATCTTGATTATCTATCAGAACCTTCGCTGTTGAAGATTTTCAAAAGGATTGGAAGCATTCTACAGCGCGATAAAGAACGAACAACTGAAGAATTACGCAATATAAATCTCTATGAGGAGCGTTTGAAAGAACAGATTACAACTCTTAATATGGAAACAAATGCGGGATTAAAAGAAATTCTTGATAATCTTGTAACCAAGGGTGAAGATTTTGATCTTATAACGCAGAAGACATCCAATCTTTTTTCGCGTTTGATAAGACTGTTTCTCGGCAATGTCCACCATTTAAAGGATTATGAAAGACGCAAGATAGAATTGCAAAAATTTTTAAAAGAAGAAGAGGAGGTCCAGTCCCTAATTGAAAAAAGAGTCCTTGATAAGAAGAAACCGATTGGTGAACTATTTGATGATTATCTATTCGCCCAAAAATATGGACCACTAAATACTCAAGAGGAAAGACTTTTTGCCAAAAATGTGATGTTTTGTTTTGAAGAATTACACAGATTGAAGAGTAGGGATTTACCATTGTTGGCGAAGTTTGAGAAAAAAACGCTGCTTGGTGTTGAACTTGATTTTAATACGGTACTTGATGCTTATGATTCATTTATGAAGAAGGAATTGGTTCCCATATATGTAGGCAATTGCCTTTTTGATATTATTCACTGCCTCCCACCTTCTGAAAAAGAGTCCAAAAAGGTAATAAGAGATATTGCCAATTGTACCTATTATTTACTTGAAGGGAAGGAGATTTTAATTCTGCGTGGTCGGCAGGAGGAATTATCCGAGGAGATAAAAAATTTCATTGAACAATACCGAAAGACAATTACTGTATTAGTTTATGATATCAGAGGTTCATCATATATGGGCATAAAGTTACACAATGCGTTAAAAGAGCAGAAGATAAAGTATAAATTCGCAAAGGAAATGGCAGCGATCGGGAAAAAGTATGGTGGATTTTTATTGAAAGATACTGGTGATGGTGGTATAATTTGGTTTGCAGAAAATTCTGAGAGCCTCTATGGTCATCTCTATACAGAATTTACTACAGGCAAAGGAATAAATCTCCGTTATTCAATCTTTTCCGGCGCAGAACTTGAGTTGATTCCTGCGATGGATGCAGCAAAGAGAGCTATTTTATGTGCAAGGGAGATGGTGCTGAAAGCAGAAGAATTTATCCGAGCAAATTTTATGCATTATCGTGATTGGTTTGCGACTGTGGCTGAAAGAACAATGGAAATTGATGGAGTGACCTATGCACTTTTGCCCCCGGAGTTCAAAACCTTATTTAGAATTGGTGTTGGCATTGCATCTGGTTCTCCAGAAAAAGATGTGGTTCTTTCTGCAAACTCTTTTGGTGACCCAGACCTTGTGGGTCCTATACTTGCTGATGCCCATCTGTATTCAATGGAAAGACAACCCGGCAGATCCGTGATCATTTGTGACCTTCCTACTTTTATAAACTTTATGTTAAACGTAGAAAATTTTGAGTTACCTATAGAAGAGTCTAACTTTGTAAGGTATTTACGAATCCTTGATGATGTAAGGAAATTACCCCATGGTTATGTATATCCGGAACTTAAGGTTTCAATCATTCCGCGTGGCATACATATTCTTGAAGAGCTGGATAAGAAAAAGGCGTTAAGTGATATGAAATCTGGAAATCTGCTAATTGATGAGTCTGGGAATATCTTGAGTGAGGATAAGAAGAAAGCCAAACCATTTTATGAGATCATTCCTCTACAATGAAGACTCTTATCTATCAACCAAATTCTGCTAATAAAGAGAAGATTATTAAATATTTAAAAAAACTCGCTTTTGATGTAATTTCAACTCCGAGGACATCAGCAATACTTCCTACGATAAAAAAAGATAAAATAGATATTGTTATCCTACATTGTGATGCGAGAAAAATAATAGAAAATCTTGATAAGGCAAATCTTGGTATTCCCGTTATAATAACTATACCAACCTATGATAAAATAGAATTTGAAAAATTGATTACCCCGGATACAGTAGGAATAATTAAAGAACCTTACAAATTCAGCAATTTAAAGCAGTTGCTGAAAAAAGCAATAAAACGGCGGGAACAATATCTTTCAAACCGAAGAACAGTGGAATCTTTAAAAAACAAAGTTAAAGAAATGGAAACATTGAATGAGATTGTCAGGGCAATTAATTCTTCACTTGAACCAAAAGAGATATTGAAAATTATTATGGAAAAGACTGCGGATTTTATAAAAGCTGAAGGTTGGTCTATTTTACTTGTTGATAGGTCTAACCAAGAACTTGTCTTTGAAGCGGCTGCTGGTGAGGCGGGTAAACAATTGATCGGAATGAGATTGAAAATTAACCAGGGAGTCGCGGGCTGGGTTGCCCGTACCGGGAAGTCATTGATCGTTGAAGATGTATCAAAAGACCCGCGGTTCTATAATGGGGTTGATAAAAAAACAAAGTTTACGACAAAATCAATTTTGTGTGTGCCAATGAAAAGTCGTGATGAGATTATTGGAGTTGTTGAAGTGATTAATAAAATTGGCGGGGAGCCTTTTACCAAGGATGACTTAGAAATATTTGAAAATCTTGTCCAGCATGTTACAATTGCCCTGCGCAATGCACAGATGTATCGTAAAATGGAAGAAACAAGCATTACCGATGACCTGACGAAGTTATATAATACCCGTTATTGTAATCAAGTTCTTGATGAGTTAATAAAACAGCGATTGTCCACAAGGGCAAAGATATCGCTAATATTTTTTGATGTGGACTTTTTTAAGCTTGTTGATGATAATTATGGACATCTTGTTGGTAGTGAGACTCTGAAATTGATCGGCGCACGGGCAAAGAGTGTAATAAGGGAGAAAGATATTGCAGTACGATATGGTGGTGATGAATATATTATCATTTTGCCTGATACAGATAAGCCAACAGCAGCAATTATTGCTGAAAGGATAAGAAAGGCAATAGAAGAAAAACCATTTCCTGCACAAGAAGATAGGTTTTTTAATGTTACAATTACCCTTGGTGTTGCTACCTTCCCAGACGATGCTCTATCCCGGGATGAATTGATTGGCAGGGCGGATAAGGCTATGTACCAGGGAAAGATGACAGGCAGAAATAAGGTTGTTGTTGTGTAAAAGGTATTGACTTTTTACAAAATTTTAATATAATATAATTATGGTTAAGATTCGGTTAAGGCGGATGGGTAGGCATAATTCTCCTTTTTACCGGATTGTGGCTATAGATTCAAGAAAGGCAAGAGATGGTGAATACATAGAGAACCTTGGTCATTACGATCCCAGAACTAAAGATTTGCAGATAAAAGGGGATCGCGTTGAATACTGGTTATCTAAAGGAGCAAAGCCTACCGATACGGTGGCTAAGTTAATTTCTAAAGCAAAAGGAGGTTCACCATGAAAGAGCTTATAGAATATATCGTTAAGGGGCTTGTGGATAATCCCGATAAAGTAAATATAAAAGAGGTCGCTGGCGAAAAGAGCATAATATATGAACTTAGAGTCGGCGAAGGTGATCTTGGTAAGGTTATCGGAAAAGAAGGTAGAACCGCAAAGGCGATTCGCACCATCATTACCGCGGCCGCAATGAAACAAGGAAAACGCGCGGTATTGGAAATCATTGAATAATGCATTCTGGCCTCTCTTGCCTTTTATATCAGAAAGGGTATCAGGGGAATCAAGATTCTCCTTGATACCCTTCTCTTTCCTAAGTCGGCATCAGAAATTTTAAACTATGCAGTTCCACATAATCTCGATCTTCCCTGAATACTTTAATGGTCCGCTTTCCTGTGGCACATTAAGAATTGGTCAGGAGAAAGGGGCGATTAAAGTCAATATTATAAATCCAAGAGATTTTGTCAGTGATGGGATAGTTGATGATTATCAATTTGGCGGTGGAGCAGGTATGGTTTTGAAACTTGAACCTATTTTAAGGGCAATAAATTCTGTAAGGTCTGAAAAATCAATTATTATAAACTTTGCTCCAACTGGTAAATTACTAACACAGGGTTTTGTAAATGAACTGGTTAAAAAGAATGAAATAATTCTTATATGTGGACGATATAAAGGGATAGATGAAAGGCTCTGTAAATTATGCCCACTGGAAGAAATTTCTATTGGAGATTACGTTTTTTCTGGTGGTGAAGTAGCAGCTTTAATTCTCTTAGAAACAGTCACAAGATTATTGCCTGGTGTCTTGGGTAATATTGATTCGGCGGAAGCCGATTCCCTGCAAAATGGATTGTTATCAGCACCTATATACACCCGTCCTGCAAATTTTAAAAATTTATCAGTACCTCAAGTTTTGTTAAGCGGAGACCATCAAGCTGTTGCCCGCTGGCGCAGGAAAAAAGCTATTGAAAGTACCTTGAAGAAAAGGCCAGAACTTTTGCCTGAGGTCAATTTTTCTGCAAGTGACCTTGATATATTACTGGAGGTATTAAATGACAAAAATGCCTGAATTTAAACCCGGTGATTTAATAAAGGTTTATGTAAAGGTTATTGAAGGTGATAAGACAAGACTCTCTCCTTTTCAGGGTGTAGTGATTCAAATAAAAGGGAGTGGTGAGAGTAAAACTTTTGTCGTCCGTAAGGTTTCTGCTGGCGTGGGTGTAGAAAGGATATTTCCTCTGAATTCACCGATGATTGCTAAAATTGAAGTAAAACGTAAAGGCCGGGTGCGCAGAGCAAGACTTACTTATTTGAGGAACAAGAAGGTGAAAAAATTAAAAAGCCAGGAAATCACTGCTAAAGAAACGACTGAGGGAAAACCAGAAGAGAAGAAGGTTGAAGCAGATAATTGATACACAATTCTGGGAAAGATTTAAAGTTATTGCTGGCTGTGATGAAGCAGGGAGGGGTCCACTTGCCGGACCGGTTGTTGCTGCGGCGGTAATTCTGCCAAAAAATTTTTACCATCCTGAAATCGATGACTCAAAAAAACTTTCTCCATTAAAAAGGGAAGAGTTATTCAGAGTTATCCAAGAATCTGCGATTAGTTATTCTTTCGGCATAGTCCCGGTTGAAGTGATAGACAAAATAAACATCTTACAGGCAACAAAACTTGCGATGTCTGAAGCAATAAATGGATTAACACCAAAACCGGAAATTATTTTAATTGATGCCGTTAGGATTGACAATCTTCAAATTGAGCAATATCCAATTATCAAAGGTGATACCCTGAGTATCAATATTGCCTCTGCCTCCATCCTGGCAAAGGTCAAGAGGGATTCTATAATGCTTGAATATCATAAACAATATCCAATGTATGGATTTGATAAACATAAAGGTTATCCGACATTTTTTCACCGTGAGTGTATAAAAAAATATGGTCCCTGCCCAATTCATAGGAGAACCTTTAAATTATTAAATAATGATCAATAAAATTGCATTAGGAAAGAAGGGCGAGGAACTTGCCCGACAATTTTTAAATAAAAAGGGGTTTAATATAATTGACCATAATTTCCGTTGCAGATATGGTGAGATTGATTTGGTATTGAGAAAAGAAAAATCCTTTCACTTTGTGGAAGTAAAATATCGCAGGACACTTGAATATGGATTACCCCAGGAATCAGTAAACAAGAGAAAGCAAAAGAAGATACAATATGTGGCACTATTATGGTTAAAAAAGAGACATCTACCAATAGATACCGAAGTCCATTTTGATGTTCTGGCGATAAACCAGATTGGGAATGGTGTAGAATACGAGTATATTGAAGATGCATTTTAAGGTGCGCCTGTAGCTCAGGTGGATAGAGCGGCGGGCTTCGAACCCGCAGGCCGGGGGTTCAAATCCCTCCAGGCGCGTGGATTGACAAACTAAAATTTATGGATAAACTTTATTTACGGAGGTTATTATGGAAAGAAGAGAATTTTTAAAAATTTTGCTGGCAGGTAGTCTTGGTTCATTAATAAATAGACCTTTAACCAACCCGCTTTCATCTATCTTTACAGATTCACGATATTTACCACCACCACAGATTAACAATTTTTCATCAGAGATAGTTTTGAATAGCAGGCGTTCATATCATAGTGGTTACACGAGCAGTCTCTCTGATCAGATTCTTGCTAATATTTTATGGGCAGCATCCCGTGCCCCATTGATTGGAACAAATCGTATTATATATGTTGCCCGAACTGATAATGTCTATCGTTATGACCCTAATTCCCATGACATTATTCTCCATTTATCAGGAAATCATAAATCAGAATCAAACGCCGCATTTGAAGTGGGAATTGCCAGTGATATTGCTGAAGATGCAGGCACATCTATTCAATTCGCCCAACTTGCCTCAATTTCGTTCTGGAATACAAACTCAAACCAACCCGCATCCTGTCCCAAAGAGAGTGCGACAACCAACGCCAATAACACCTGGAGCCCTTCTCTGACTGTCCAAATGGTGAATGTCTATGGATTGATGAGTTCGGTAAGTGGAATAACATCAGAATGCGTGGCACATTCTTCAAACGGTTCTTTACCTGACCCGAATACCAATGGTACGATCATTCTTGAAAATGCCCTGGCAAATCTGAAGTATGGCAATCTTTTTAGTGATACCGAGCTGAATCTTAATCAATTATCCCAGCTTGCCTGGGCATCGTATGGCAATACACCCCATACTACATCAAATGGAAGGGCAGGTATAACCGTGCCTTCAGCCGTGGCAAACTACTATCTCACTGGTAAGATCTATATCGTCCGCTCGGTGGGTGTTGAAAGATACCATATCAGACTTCCTTCAGGAAGTGCAAGTTCTCGTGACCATCGGATTGAAAGGGTAACGGATGGTGATAGAAGACCCCAGCTGAGAAGTGCAATTCCACGATTACCTCAGACCGCGCCAAATTATTTTGTCTATTGTGCTACGACTGCGAGTAGATATCAATTGCTTGAAGCGGGTTTTGCCGGGGCGAGCGCCCTGCTCCAGGCAACCTGTATAAATCTACAAGGTTATTTTACTGCAAACTTTTCTTCAAGTGAGCGGACTGCTATCATAAATGCCCTTGGCATACCAACGACCGATCTGCCTCTATTCATATTCTCTGCAGGACAGGAGTATGTGGGGATAAAGGAGCAGGAATCAAAAAATCAAGGAATTCTTTCGTTAAATCCAAATCCCTTTCGTGATAAAGTTAGAATCCATTATCAGTTAAATAACAAATCAAAGGTGAATATTTCAATCTATGATACATCGGGTAATCTTGTAAAAAATATGCATAATGATTTTCAGCCTGCTGGTAAATATACAATCTTCTGGGATGGTAGAAATCAAAGCGGTAAAAAGATTCCCAGCGGGGTTTATTTTCTAATATTAAATACAGGGGAGAAGATTTATAAAGAAAAACTGACGAAGATATAAAATAGTTATCAAATTCGGTATTTCAACATAATCCTTTGTCATTGTTTTTTGGGAAAATTGGGGGTTACATCTTCACACATCACATCCAATAATGGATTAATAATTTATTACTAACAGAAAAAAACTGATTAACTGATATTAATCTATTATTCCACAATTTTAGAATTATGGAACAATGGAATGTTAGAATGCAAACACTCTGGAGTAGTTTGGGGTCAGATTTTAGCATGTGACTTAACCAACGGGCAATGGGTTTGAATATCCCTTGATTTTTTGATAATTATGAATAAAATTAGACAAGAAGGAGGTTGAATTGAAGAGATTGGTCATTCTTATGATGCTGGGATTGTTTTTGTCTCCATTTTTTCTTTACGGGGGTGTGGAATGGGAGGCACAGACTTTAACAAAAACAAAGGATAAAGAGTCAAAAACGATTATAAGGGGTTATGCACAAAAAGGCAATGTGCGCGAGGAATTTGTGGAAGTGTCAGAAAAAGAAAATCCATTGATGAAGGGTGGAATGTACTGGCTTTATCTGTCCGATAAAAATGAGATATATATCGTTGACCCGGAGAATAAAGAATATTTTGTAATGAATATAGATTCCGTTTCCGGGCTTATGGGCGCTGTTAATAGGTTTGTCAAATTTACCATTTCCAATCCAAAGATTGAAATGCAGGAATTTGGAACAGAGAATATTTTGGGTGTTGATTGTAGACATTTTAAAATTAATCTTTCCTATGATATGGAAACGAAGATAATGGTTATGAAGGTGAAAACACATAATGAAGAATCAAGGGAATTGTGGACTACAACAAAACACCTTGAAGATATTTCGCTGAGTTTCACTAAAAAATCTATATCTACAGGGATTGCCGATCTTGATTCATTGATACGCAAAGAAAAAGATTTATATGCAAACATAGGATTCGTTTTGAAATCCTTGGTTGCTTCAAAGACATTTGATGCAAAAGGGAAAATTGTTTCAGAAACGACTACCGAAACAGTGATAGAAAAATTGGCAGAAAAAAATTTGAGTGAAGAACTTTTTAAGATTCCTTCAGATTATAAAAAGATTGAGTTCAAAATGAACTTAGAAAATGAAGAATAATCAGATAACAAAAATTAAAGGTGGAGGCAATATGAAGAAATTATTGATTTTAATCTTATTGCCGATAATTTTTGTTTTCGCACAGAATGAATTACCCCTAAAGACATTCTTTGGGCTTCAGACCGGAATAAATCATTCAAATTTTGACCCGGATGATGGTGCAGGAAATTATTCAGGATTGGGATTTCAAATAGGGCTGGGTATGGGGATGGAATTCTCCCAAGTATTTGGTATCCAGATAACACCAATGTTCAAGACGACCGCATTTGATAGAACCGTATTAAATATTGAAATGGGTGCTGATTACAACAATTTTTATCTTCCCATTGTATTCCAGTTGAAAGCAGGAATGCTACCAGTTGCGCCATATCTTGGTCTGGGTTTTGCAGGGAATTTTCAACTTGGTGGAACCGCGTATATTGGTTCTATAAAAAACAGTATTGATGATCTTGAGAACGATTTATTATTTCTCTTTTCATTCGGCACAGATTTTAAACTGGCAAAGGCAAAGATTACTCCTGAGTTTTCTTTTAATTATAATCTTACTGCTGATGACCCGGATACCCAGAATCGTTCTGAAAACAATTACGATTTTCATTTCTCATTAGGCATTTTTTATACTCCATAAATGTATGAATATGGCATAGATGTCGGTTCAGTGAGTATCAAGATTGCTGAATTTTTTAATGGCAATCTTGTAAAAACCGACTATATAGTTCATCAGGGTAGTCCTTATAATACTCTATTTAAAATAATCAATGATTTAAAAGAGCCAGAAAGAATCGTTTTGACCGGAAGTGTTCCAAGGGTCCTGGTTGATAGCCTTGGAGTTTTGCGAGTAAATGAGGTTGAAGCAATAGTCAGAGGTTTAGGATTTTTATATAGAGATTTTGGTTCCATCATTGAAATCGGTGGGATCAATTCAAAATTTATCACCTTAAAAAAAGGACTTTTAGATTATTCTTCAAACTCACTCTGCGCTGCAGGTGCGGGAATATTCCTTGATCAGCAGGCACAAAGATTATGTGTGCCCATAGAGAATTTTGGCGAGGTCGCATTCAATTCTAAAAGGCCGGCGCGTATTGCCGGTAGATGTTCGGTTTTTGCCAAGAGTGATATGATCCACCTTCAGCAGATAGGGACTCCTGTAGAAGATTTGATTGCGGGATTATGTTATGCCCTGGCAAGAAATTTTAAAAGTGCGATTTTAAAAGGTAGGACAGTTAAAGCACCCGTAGTTTTTATCGGTGGAGTTGCGGGCAATAAAGGAATGGCTAAAGCATTGAGGGATGTTTTGCAAATAGAAGATCGTGATTTGATCGTTCCTGAACATCATAAAACAATCGGGGCAATTGGTGCAGTGTTAATCGCCCGGGAATCTAACTGGAAGTTAAGATTAAAAGGGATTGAAAATTTTAAAAAATGGCTAAGTCAACCCGAGCATATCCATCGTCTCCCGCCTTTAAATGGTAGAAAAGATTGGCGTCCGTGTATTTTAGTTAACCCGCCCAAGGAAAGGACTCTGGGATATTTAGGTGTTGATGTTGGATCAATATCAACAAACCTTGTTATCATAGACAAAAAAGGAAATGTTCTCGCCCGAAAATATCTATGGACAAAAGGTAGACCCATTGATATGGTGATAAAAGGGCTTGCCGAACTTAACTCGGAGATTGGCGATAAAATAGAAATCATCGGTGTGGGCACGACTGGCTCAGGCAGGTATCTCATTGGTGAACTGATTGGTGCAGATGTAATAAAAAATGAAATTTCTGCCCAGGCAAGGGCAGCAATTGAAATAGTTCCTGATGTTGATACGATATTCGAGATCGGTGGCCAGGACTCAAAATATATCAGTATTGAAAATAAAACGATTGTAGATTTTGAAATGAACAAAGTATGCGCCGCAGGAACCGGATCTTTCCTTGAAGAACAAACACAGGTTCTCGGTGTAAAACTTGAAGAATTTGGCGATCGCGCACTTGAGGCAAAGTCTCCAATAAATCTTGGTGAAAGATGCACCGTATTTATCGGTTCCGAAGTCATTCATTATCAAAACAATCTCGCGGAAAGAGAAAATCTACTTGCCGGACTTGGCTATTCAACGGTATTCAATTATTTGAATCGCGTGGTGGGGAGTAAAAAGATTGGTGAACATATTGCATTCCAGGGTGGTGTAGCGGCAAACAAAGCGGTTGTTTCGGCATTTGAAGAGGTATTAAATAAAAAAATAATTGTGCCGCCAAATCATGATGTAACGGGTGCGATAGGAATTGCCTTGATTGTCAGAGATAGCGGTATTCAGAAGACAAAATTCAAGGGTTTTGATTTAGCAAAAAAATCTTACAAAACTGATTCATTTTTTTGTAAACATTGTAGCAATGAGTGTGAGATTAATCGGATTAAGATTGAAGGTGAAAAGCCTCTTTTCTATGGCGGAAGGTGTGAAAGATATGAGGAACGTGAGAAGGTTGAGGATAAAAATCTCCCCGACCTTTTTAAAGTGCGCAATGAAATATTTTTTAAAACCGAAGATGTTGAAGGTATTGAAATCGGCATACCAAGGGCGCTTATTTTTTATGAACTTTTCCCTTTCTTCTCCCGATTTTTGGCAGAACTTGGATTCAAACCAGTTTTATCTAAAGAAACAAACCGTAGCATTGTTGATGCTGGAACTGCCCTGACGATTGCTGATACCTGTTTCCCAGTCAAGACTTGCCTCGGGCACATTGATAGTTTGGTCAAAAAGGGGATAAAGAAGTTTTTTATTCCAAGTGTTATCACAATGAAGTCTGATGGTCAAACTTTCCCAAGGAGTTTTGTCTGTCCATATGTCCAGTCACTTCCATATCAGGCAAAGGCAATCTTCGGAGATAAAATAGAGATCTATGCACCGCCGATATATTTTGATCGCGGGAAAAGAGTGATTGAAAACGGACTGTTTGAATTTGCCAGAAAATTTGGTAAAAATAGAAAAGAAGTCAATGCGGCAGTCAAAAATGCTTTTGATTATCAAAACCTCGTTCAGAAAAATATAGAAAAAAAGGTTCGGGATGTGCTTAAAGACTACAAAGGTATAACCTTCTTGATTTGCTCCAGACCTTATAATGGGTATGACGAAGGTCTGAACCTAAAATTGATGCAGAAAATTCGCAATCTAAAAATACTACCGATACCGCTTGATTTTGTTGAACTCGATTACGATAGCCTTAAAGAAGATTTTTATAATATGTATTGGCATTATGGACAGAAAATTTTAGGGGCAGCGAAATTTATTGCGGAAAAAGAAAATGTATATCCGGTATATTTATCAAATTTTGCCTGTGGACCGGATTCATTTTTAATAAACTTCTTGAAAGAGAAGATTAATCACAAGCCTATGCTCGTCTTAGAACTTGATGAGCACTCAGGTGATGCGGGATTTATCACAAGACTTGAGGCATTCGTTGATAGTATAAAAGGCATACATCAAAAGACCGTGCCAGCGAAGATAAAAGCAGTAAGTTTGCTGAGAAAAGAACGGAAAGTTTTTATCCCCTATATGTGTGATGGAGCAAGGGTTCTCTGCAGTGGAATGAGATTTGCCGGTATAGAGGCTGAGGTAATGGACCCACCGAATGAAGAGTCAATTATGCTAGGAAGAAAATTTACAAGCGGGAGGGAATGTCTTCCGGCAATAATAACTGCGGGTGATATGTTGAAAAAGATTAAGGCATCTAATTTTAACCCTGATAAAACATCTTTCCTTATGGCGCAGGGTTCTGGACCCTGCAGATTTGGGCAATACTACAAACTTCATAGAATAATTCTTGATAAATTGGGATTAAATAATGTTACAATCTATGCACCAAATCAGGGACCGAGCCTCTTTGATGATCTTGGTCCGATGGGCTTAAGGTTTTTATTGCTCACATGGGATGGGATTTGTGCAGTTGATGGGCTTGAGGCAAAGGTGCGGAGAATCAGGCCGTATGAATTAAACAGAGGTGAGGCCGATAAAATCTACAATGAAGTCTTAAAAAAACTCTGCGCAGAAATAGAAAAGGGCAGAAGTATAATTACGATTCTAAAAAATGCTCGTGCAAAACTTGATAATATACAAATTGATAAAATACCTAAACCCAAGATTGGAATCGTTGGTGAGATTTATATCCGCTCGCAGAAATTCAGCAATGGATTCCTGGAAAGAAGACTTGAATCAATGGGTTGTGAGGTGTCCTTACCTTCAATTGCTGAATGGTTCTTTTATACAAATTTTACAAGGATAAGGAATTGTCTGTGGTTCAAACAAGTCCGCCGGGCAATCTTCACAAAAAGTTTTAATTACTATATGGGATGGCGACAGAGATACATATATAAAATCCTCGGACTTGAGCCTGAACCAGAAATCAAGGAAATATTAAGATTGGCTGAAAAATATATACATTCATCATTTGAAGGAGAGGCGATTTTGAGTGTTGGTAAGACAATAGAATTTATAAAAGAAAATTTTTCGGGCGTGATAAATGTAATGCCCTTTACCTGTATGCCAGGTAATATAGTAACGACGATTTATAAAGGTATAAAAGACGATTATACGGAATTTCCTTTGTTGAGTCTATCTTTTGATGGAGTTGCTAATACCATTGATGAATTAAGGCTTGAAACTTTTGTTGAACAGGCAAAGAAATTTTCTTTATCAAAAAATTTATTTTTTGGCAATAAAAAAGGAGGTTTATTATGAGTGAAGAGAGAAGGGCTGAATACTATCTATGTCCATTTGCTGATTCTGGAAAACCGAGGTTATGTCCAGCAAAGCATGTTAATGCGGGATGGAAATGTCCATTGGAAAGGGCTGGTGAGTGTTCCATATGGCGTATAATTGAAATGCTGGAGAAGGCAAAGGTCGGATTTTAAAAAAAATTTTATGAAATGCCCGCAGT